>CAIKXH010000032.1 GCA_903831335.1 Candidatus Uhrbacteria bacterium
AAACGCATCTGCCATTTGTTCTAGATAATAAGATGTAGCAATCACAAGTGATGCGCGTGCATTCATGTTCGGGTGTTCTTTATCAATGAGGCAGGTTTGGTGAGATGGAAAAGCCTCTTGCAACAAGGTGTCAATTTTTTGATTTCCAAACCCTGATTCGCGAAGTGTGGTCTGCCCACATGTAGGACACGTGCGCAAAAGAGGTTCTGTTCGTTTACAGCGAACACATCGTAATAGAAGATCGTCTTTAATCATCCCATTACTACAATCCATACACTTTATATCTGTTTCACAGGCTGTGCAGAATAAACGCTTCGCATGGTTTTTTCTATTGAATACCATAAGCACACGCTTGTTTTGCTCAAGAAGTTCTTGTGTGGCAAGAAAAGATTCGTGTGAAATCCAGTGTCCCATTTTTGAGGCACGGCCTTGTTGTTCCATGTCTATGAGACGTGCGGGTTGATTTGCTTGAGTGCCCACCATGTTTGTTTTCGAGAACAGGAAAAAATCCTCAATACGAGGCATGACATCCAGAAAAAAGAGATTGGTTTTAAAATGATCTGAAAGAATTTTTGCTACAGCCCTTGCGTCAAATCTTGGATTTTGTTCATGATGACCATGATTATCGTGACTTGAGCGTAATACAAAAATACTTGTCGTTTTTTCATCTGTGGCAAATAGAGTATTTTTTGTTCCAATAAGAACCCCTGAATCGAGAGACTTAAATTTGCTCCATACCGCAAATTGAGTTCCGGCATTTTCCTCTCCTGTGAGAAGGAATCTTGATTCAATTGGGAGATAGCTATAAATACGGTTTGCATCTAGCACGGTTGGGCATAAAACAATGCATTTTTGACTTGGCTTGATACGCATAAACCCAGCGATCACACAGGTCATGCGACGTATGTCAGAAACGGACGCAAACGCACGACTTCTTTCCGAAAGCTGTTTTGCAAGAGATTGGAGACCAGAAAGTTCGTGGGAAGGAATGGTGAGTATTTTTGTTTCAGGATTTTGAATCTGTTTGGTTGTTTGTCTTTTTGGGAAAGATGGGAGAGAGCTATACAGAAGTGATGAAACGGATTGAAGAAGCTCAATGGACAAGGATTCAAAAAATGAAAGTTCCAAAGAGGAGAAATGGATTCTTGTTTCTTTTTGCAGAACAGATTTTAAACGGAAACCACGTTCAGGAACATCTTTTACACGCTAAACAATTCCATGCACGGTTATCTGACGAAAAGGAATCACAACAACATCACCTCTTTTGAGATGATGAAGTTCTTCTGGCACAGCGTAATCAAATACACTTACGTGCCGTGGCATGCGCATGATTGGATAGACTTCCACGACCATACCTAGGTTACATGTAATTGAGCGACAAGGAGCCCCACACCAAATGGGTGCTCATAAGACAATATCTCCGGACGAACATTCATTTTTTCTAGCATTCCAAACAGGATAAGAAGTGGCTTGCGTGCGCACTCTTGTGATTGTGCCAGCATTTCCTCATCCATAGAAAGGAGTTGTGATAAGGACATGTGTTCAATGGATTGAATGATGGATTGATCTACTTCTTCTCCTGATTTGTGGAATCCTCCTGGAGCATCTGAGGAAAGTGTGTGCGACAAGTCTCCTGAAACAAGAATGGCGATGCGTTTTGTTGATGCACTACACACATCTTTCAAAATACGTCCAAATTGAACGTGTGCTTTAGCTGGAAGAAAACTATATGTGATAGGAACAATTTTCTGAATTTTTGAAGTGTGTGTAAGCAGCGTGAGAGGAATCCCAATTCCATAATCAAGACTTGCATCTGAATCAAGCGTGAAGGGGATGGTCTCATTTTTCATGCGTCTTTGAACCTGTGCCATTAGTTCTATATCCGGAAAAAATTCTTTGTGTGTTGAAAGATCACCAAACTCTTGAAAATCAACCTGATAGTCTTCATGCATGTTAAGAGAAAACGCATTTTGATGGATACCGCGATGTGTAGAGATCGTTAAAACAACATCAGGATGCGATGCATAGAGTTCTTCTGATAATTGATGCATGGCATCGCGTGTTGCCTGCAAGGCTTTTGTATTCTCTTTTCCAATTGCTTCAAGTAATAACGGAGAATGGGGTGTAAAGGCTGCGAAGGTGATCATAGAGTTGAAGGTGAGATCGTTTGCAAATTGGGTTCATCTGAGAGCCTGTTTGAAAGTATCTCTCCAAGTGGTTGAAGAAGAACTGATCGTTCATTTGTCCAGTAAATTTGATGCCATTTCCATCCATACGTGAGAAAGGTGGCAGCATCTTTGATGGGTCTACGCTTTCCATCTTCCACAACAAATACTTCGCTTGATCCTCTGAGTCCGATAAGGGTTCCGTCTGGAAATGAAATAGGGGAACCAGTTTGATATTTTGTAAGGATGTCTGATGATGCGAGAGATTTCTGTTCTCTTGGAAAGCGCGCAGAAAGAATTTCAGGAGAGATAATAGGTTTCTTTGTGTTGCCACTCACGAAAAATACCGCGCCTGTTTTTTTGTCTTGCATCAATGTTCCTCTAATTTGTTTGTTTGTTGTTGTGATCAATTCACCGTCCGTATAGGCGGTAAGATCAGTGTCTGTTGCGTCCACGATGTCATCATCCATGAATCCAGCATCATGAAATGCCTCCATAGAAACAAAACCGCGTTTTGTATCATCAACAATGAGATAGACAGATCCGGATGGAGCGCGCAAAAGGGAATAGTTCGGAAAATTAATTGGTTTTCCGTTTGGATAATTTGCAATGGTGAACGCGTCTGTTGGAACAATCGTGGATAGATTAAATCGAGATGCAAGCGCTGCCTTTGAAATAATTGGTCGCTTCATTCCATCTTGCACTAACCAAACGGCTCCTGTGGATCTGTTTTGAATCAGTGTTCCTGTTGGATAATTTTTTGTAAACCATCGATTCCAAATGGACATGAAGTTTAGGTTTCCGTGTAGGTGTGGCGTATATGTATAGAGTGCGGCTGTCGCATTGTTTTCTGGAATGAGTATTGTGCCATCAATCATTGATTGTATTCCTGGGCCATATCCTGACGTTGTTGCTCCTTTCGATTCCAATCTTGTGAGATAAGCTTCACGAAAATGTTTTGCTGCTTGATAAACTTGATTTCCGAATCCTTTGTATTTTTGTAATCGGGGATCTGATTTTGAACAGTCATCACAAATAGCATATCCCATTGCCCAGTCCAGTTGATTTTGAGAAGGGGATGGATTCTCAACCAAGCTTTGTTCTTTTTGCAATGTCACCAAGAGAAGTTGTGGATTGAGTTGAAATTTTTTTGAGGCGTCTAAAATAATGTCTGCTGCTGGCCGAATCACTCCAAATGCATCTTTTGTTTTGTACCGATCAAGAGATCCTCTTGAAAGAAATGCTTGGATATCTTCACGGGTCATGGATGCTGTATTTTGCATGTCTGCATCAGACAAAAGATGTTCAGGACTTGGTGCTTTTGTTATCGCAAAAACAACCGGTGAGAATGGCACCATGCTAAAGAGAGTCAATAAAATCACCCCAAATATCTTCTTCATGAGTCTATAGTATAGCGGAATTTGAGAGAGACGACAATAAAAATAGGGCTTTTCGCCCGTATTTTTATTTTTTTGCCGTAATGACGATTTGGTCTAATTTTGCGTTGATCATGACGTGGCCTCCTTCCTTGATTTCCCCAGAAACAATCTTTAATGCGAGCGGATCTAGAATATGTGTTTGAATCATGCGTTTGATTGGGCGCGCACCGTACGAAGGGTCATATCCAAGTTTCGCCACAAGGGCTTTCGCGGATTCAGAGAAGGAGAGATCAATGCGACGTTGTGTTTTTAAACGATTTGCAACATGGTCTAATTGAATTTCCACAATCACTTTCATGTCCTCTGGTTTAAGCGCGTGAAAAACAATCGTTTCATCAATACGATTTAGGAATTCAGGTCTGAAATGATCCTTCAATAATCCAAGAACGGTATCTTTGATATCTGTATCTGAATCTCTTGATTCGTTTTCGTCTTGAAAGCCAAATGATCCAGGTGCACCTCCAGCATTCAAGATAAGATCTGATCCGATATTTGACGTCATGACGATAATCGTATTTTTAAAGTTTACCTTTCGCCCTTTTGCATCTGTAAGATGACCTTCATCAAGAATTTGCAAAAGTAAATTGAATGTATCAGGGTGCGCTTTTTCAATTTCATCAAACAAGAGGACGGAGTATGGTTTTCGTCTCACAAGTTCTGTTAATTGTCCGCCTTCGTCATAGCCAACATACCCAGGTGGGGAACCGATGATTTTTGAAATCGAATGTTTTTCCATGTATTCCGACATGTCTAATCGGATCATGGATGTTTCATCATTAAACATGAAATCTGCAAGTGATCTTGCAAGTTCTGTTTTTCCAACTCCTGTCGGTCCGAGAAAGATAAAGGAACCAATAGGACGATGCTCTTCACTAATTCCTGCCCGAGATCTGCGTAACGCATTTGATACGGCTGTAATCGCTTCCTTTTGACCCACAACACGTTTTGATAAGTCATCTTCCATGTGTGTCAGTTTTTTCATTTCCGATTCAAGCATTTTGGAGACAGGAATATTTGTCCATCGGGAAACGACGGTTGCAATATCTTCTTCCGTAATAACCTCTTTTAACAGTCCGCGCTCCTTTTGAATTTTATGAAGAGAACCTTCCGCGGTTTTTAATCGCTTTTCTTCAGCAGGAAGATTTGCATACCGAATTTCTGCCACTTTTTCAAGATTGCCCTTGCGTTCTTCTTGTTCTGCCTGTGTACGCAATCGATCAATTGACCCTTTAATTTCTTGAATCAGTGTAATTTTTTCTTTTTCATTTCTCCACTTTCCTTCAAGAGCCTCTGTTTGTTCTCTGAGGTTTGCAATCTGCTTTTCCATTTCTGCGAGGCGTGTTTTTGATTCTTTATCTTCTTCTTTTTGCAAAGCTTTTTGCTCAATTTCAAGACGCATCAAATCACGCTTGAGGCGATCGAGTTCTTCTGGCATGGAATCAATTTGCATGCGCAGAGCAGAACCCGCTTCATCAATGAGATCAACTGCCTTGTCTGGTAATCGACGATCTGTAATATAGCGGTCTGATAATTCTGCGGCAGAAATAAGAGATGGATCTGAAATGCGAATTCCATGATGCGCTTCATATTTTTCCTTGATTCCACGCAAAATGGCAACCGTATCTTCTACGCTTGGTTCATCAACCATAATAGGTTGAAATCGTCTTTCAAGAGCCGGGTCTTTTTCAATGTATTTTTGGTATTCTTTTAATGTTGTTGCACCAATTGCACGCATCTTACCTCTCGCAAGAGCTGGCTTAAGCATGTTTGATGCATCAAGTGTTCCGCCCTCTGTGGTTCCGGTTCCGACAAGGGTGTGCAATTCATCGATGAACAAAATAATTTGTCCACCAGAATTTTCAATTTCTTTAATAACAGCTTTTAATCGGTCTTCAAATTCACCGCGATATTTTGTTCCAGCAACCAAGGCCCCGATATCGAGCATGAAAATGGATTTATTTTTCAATAACTCAGGAACATCTCCAGATGCAATACGCTGCGCAAGACCTTCTGCAATCGCTGTTTTCCCAACACCGGCTTCTCCAATCAAAACAGGATTATTTTTATTACGACGACAAAGCACTTGCATCAAACGACGAATTTCTGAATCTCTTCCAATGATAGGATCCAACTCTCCGAGACGTGCAGCCTCCGTAAGATCTGATCCGTATTTTTCTAGTGTTTGATAATGTGTTTCTGGCTCTGCACTGTCAACGCGTTGTGCTCCTCTGATATCTTTGAGGGAACGCATGACCGTTGTTTCTGTTATGTCATACCTAAGCAAGAGTTGTTCAATGGGTTTGTTTGTAAGAAGTGCGAGCAAAAGATGTTCTGTGGAAATAAAATCATCCTTAAATTCTTTTGCTTTTTTATGTGCATTTGAAAGCACGTCTGCCATTTGTTGACTCAGATACATTTGTCCAACACCGCCAGTTTGCATGGCAGGGGATTTGGGAAGTGTTTCAAAAATCTGATCCAGTTCTTGGCGGAGATTTGATTCTTGTGTGGTGATCTTATCAACAATAGTTGGAATAATTCCATCCTCTTGCGTAAGCAAAGAAAAAAGCAAATGAATAGGTTCAAGTGCCTGCTGCCCATTTTCAATGGCAATATTATGCGCACGTTGAAGGGCCTCTTGAGATTTGAGTGTGTAATTATTTGGAAGCATAAAAGAGTTTTAGCACTCCTAATCATAGAGTGCTAAATATCTCTTGTCAAGCAGATTTCCTTGATAATTTCCCTGATTTTGCTAAGATGATCTTGCATGAGACATGAAATTTTCTCAATTCCACTGGATGACATTTCAAGTTCGGATCTTGATCGTTTGCTCTCAGACTGGGTAAATGGAGTCCAACAAAAAATGATTACAACCCCAAACCCTGAGTTTCTTTTGTTGTCACGAAAAAATGAAGAGTTCAAAAATATTTTGAAACAGTCTGATTTGTCGCTTCCGGATGGTGTTGGCTTGCGTTACGCTGTCGCGGCTCTAACAGACAAAACTCTTTCTCACAGACAAACGGGCGTGGATCTTGTGGGGAAAATTCTCTACATCGCAAACACATATAGAAAAAAGATAGTCATTGTTGATGGACTGAACCAATCTGGTGAAGCGTCCAAAATTCTTTTTGAACGAAAATACCCAAACGCACAAATTTTTGTTGTGAATCCTGGTGTTGTTTCGTTCCCGATATCAAAGAGTGTACAAAAAGAAATTCTTGAACGTTCACCCGACATCCTTTTTGTTGCTCTTGGTCAGGGAAAACAAGAAAAATTCATCAAAGAACTTACGCAGAGTATCCCATCTATCAAAATCAGCGTAGGTGTTGGTGGAGCATTTGATATGATTTCTGGTTTAAAACCACGCGCACCAATGTTTTTGCGTAAAACAGGACTTGAGTGGCTCTGGCGTGTGTATGTGGAACCTTCCAGAATTGGACGGATTTCGAACGCAGTTTTCATCTTTCCTCTCGTCGTTGTTTGGGGTACACTGAAGCAACGCAGATTTCTCAAAGCGTGCAGAAATGTCTTTCCTGAGATCATCGACCAGCTCTTCCGATCCTAACCTTTCAAACATTTCTAACCTTTCCGACTTTTCAAACCTTTTCCCTATGAACGTTGTTACTCGATTTGCCCCATCACCAACAGGATATCTTCACGTCGGCGGTTTACGCACGGCGCTTTATAGTTATTTATACGCAAAACAACAAAAGGGGACATTCCTTTTGCGCATTGAAGATACAGACCAAGCACGGCTTGTAGAAGGCGCTGTTGAAGCGCTTATCTCAACCCTTAAAACAATGGGCCTCCCTCCGGACAGAGAACCATACATTCAGTCACAGCGTCTTGGTCTCTATCGTGAGCATGTTCAGCGACTCCTTGATAAAGGCGATGCGTATTATTGTTTTTGTTCCAAAGAACGATTAACAGCCCTTCGTGAAGAACAACAAGCAATGAAGTCTCCAATGAAATACGATCGCATGTGTTTACATTTATCTAAGGATGAAATCGCATCAAAACTCGCCTCAAATGAACCATATGTTGTTCGTTTGCTCGTCCCAGAAGGGAAGACAACGTTCACTGACGAGATTCGTGGTGAGATTACGATCGAAAACAAAGAAGTAGATGATCAGGTCTTGTTAAAAACAGACGGATTTCCAACATATCACCTCGCCGTTGTTGTGGATGATAATGATATGCACGTTACACACATTATTCGCGGTGATGAGTGGATTTCGTCTGTGCCAAAACATGTCATTCTCTACAACATGTTTGGTTTTGCGATTCCAAAATTTGCGCACTTGCCACTTATCCTAAACCCAGACAAGTCCAAGTTGTCTAAACGACAAGGAGATGTTGCAGTTGAAGACTATCTTGCAAAGGGATATCTCCCAGAAACACTTATTAATTTCGTTGCGTTGCTCGGATTCAATCCAACTGCCGATCGAGAAATCTATACGTTTAATGAGTTAATCGAACTGTTTGATCTCTCAAAAATCAATAAAAGCGGTGCGGTTTTTGATCATGCAAAACTTGATTGGATGAACGGCATGTATCTTCGAACCAAATCAACACAAGAAATTCTCACTCTTGCAAAGCCGTTTCTTGAAAAAGCAAACGTGGAGATCAACTCTGCATTTTTGACACGCATCTGCGAAATTGAAAAAGATCGCCTCGTTACTCTGCAAGATCTTGCAGATCGCGCACTGGAGTATTTAAGTGCCATTGAATACGACCCAGCAATGCTCGTCTGGAAAAAGGCAGATGTCGCTGATGCACGAATGCATCTTCATTCACTGCAAACACTCCTTGAAGGCACGTTGAACGAAACGTTTGATGATCGCGCGCTTCTCGAAGCGTCTGTAAAGAAGTATATTGAAGAAGGAAGTTATCAAAATGGAAATGTCTTGTGGCCACTGCGTGCTGCATTATCAGGAAAAGAAAAATCTCCAAATCCATTTGAATTGATTTGGATGTTTGGTAAAGAAGAATCTCTTAAAAGACTCTCTCACGCACTTTCGCTCTTAAAATAGCTATGTCCCACGTTTGGGCAAAAAAACTTATTCCTGTTATCGGAATTCTGATTCTGGTTTTTTGTGTTGGTGCGCAGCGTGTTATTGCAGAAAATCAACCTTCAGAGAGTGAGTTGGAGGTCCAAAAATCCATTCAAGAGAAGAAAAATAACATTGAGCAGTTAAACCTTCAAATAGAAGATTATAAGAAGAAAATTGAGCAAAAGCAATCAGAAAAATTGTCGCTCTCAAATGAGATGGATCTTTTGCAAAACCGCATTGAAAAAACACAACTTCAAATAGATGAAACAAACGCCAAAATCGATTTAGCGAATGTGGAAATTGCTGAAACGGAGGTAAAAATCGCGGAGACAAAAAAGAAACTTGAGCGACAAATAGAATTAATTACAAACGTTGTTCATGAAATCCAGGCGCAGGACAATACGCTTCCAATCGAGCTTTTTTATGGCTCAGATCGATTCTCTGCACTTCTTGATACAATTCAAAAATTGGAACAAATTAATGAGGATCTATCTCAGTCCGTAAAAGAAGCAAAAAATACACAGGCCATCTTAGCCCAGTCAAAAGAGCAAGAAGAATCGCAACGAGATCAACTCGAAGTCTTGGAACAGTCTCTTGTCAAAGAAAAGGAGCGCTTTAATGATGAAACAGAAGCAAAGCAGGTTCTTTTTGACGCAACACAACAATCAGAAAAGCGTTTTCAAAAATTACTGCAGGAGCTGAAGCAAGAGCAAGTCTTTGTACAAAATCAAATAAAGCAGTTAAGTGTACGATTGGAAAATAAAATCCAACCTTCTGATCAAATAGGCGGGGGACTGCTCATGTGGCCTATTAATCCGAATGCTCGTGGTGTTTCTGCGCACTTTCATGACCCGACCTATCCATTCAGAAACTTGTTTGAACATCCAGGAATAGACTTACCTGCACCTATTGGAACTTCCATTCGTTCAGCGGCTGCAGGATATGTGGCGTGGACAAGAAGGGGAGCACAGTATGGAAATTACGTCATGGTGATTCATTCAGACGGAATTGCTACGCTCTATGCCCATCTTTCACGAATAGACGTTGTTGCAGATCAATTTATTCCACGTGGCGGTCAAATTGGACTTGTAGGTGTTACAGGACTCACAACAGGACCTCATCTCCATTTTGAAGTGCGAAAAGAGGGGATACCTACTAATCCAATGAATTATCTTCAATCCCAATAATCTTATGGAAATACAACTTGTCGTCCTCTTAAAAATCGCTGGTTGGATTCTAACAATCGGCCCACTCGCAGCTTTTCTTCTTTTTGCAATCATCATGGTCCGTGAGATCGCAAACAATGATGACGAAAGCCTTAAGGGGCTTGTGAGCATCGGATTTATCTTATTTGGAATAGGGGTGGTATTTCTGGTAGTAAGTTACCTCGGATCCTATTTTATGGGATCTTCTTCAGGGAATATATAGAGGAGAAAAAAAATGAAGCAAAAGAAAATCACACTCTCACGTGTGATTTTTTCTTCCATTATTTAGTGTCGCACAATATATCTTATACGACACAACAGGATCGCTTCCCAGAAACAGGGGGTATCAGAGTACCTTGTATTTTGTCTCAATTTAGCACAATAATTCGTTTTTTCAGCCTTTCGCTCTCTTTAGAGCGGTTTGTGGTTTGACGACAATATAACATTGCTCGTTCGTCTAAATTTTAATTTTGAAAAATAGTTTTGATGCGTAATACACATTATCTCTTTATACAAATATCTCCTAGCTTAAACATTCATAACTTCTCCATATCTTTATACCTACCATAGACTGATCGTGATCTCTCAAAGTACCCCCCCTCCCTGTCATGTGCGAGCATTAAATATTTTACGACACATGATGATTCATCTACTTATAATACACATGATCACCAAATCTTAGATCTATGTATTGCAAACGAGATGTATCTTTAATTGTTTCACGTATGATTGTTTGTAATCTGCGTGCTTGTTCATTTATATCCCCTTCTGGGTCAAATAAAATTGTGTAACCTTGTTCTGTTATAATTCCCATCCATTTTCCTGTTTGCAAATCAATTTGTGTTTCTTTAAATGGGATTCCTTGTGCCACTAAAAGTTGTTGGAAGGAAAGAATGTGTGCAATTTGTTCTTCTGACAAGATTTGGTCCCCTACCCCAACAGGTTTATTATTTCTATCTAAAAAAATTGGGAGCTTGATGTTTATTGCTTGCGCATCGATTTTTTGCGTTAAAATTCCATGCAGATCAGACAAATATGTTTCCCCGTTTGTTTTCCAGATGATATCAGAGGTTCTTTGCTTAACCGAGATGGTCAGAATGCGTTTCTTTAATTGCACATCTAATTGATCGAATGCAAAGCTTGTTGCAAGATATTCCCTGAATTTCTTTTTTGAAAAAAGAAATTTATTTGTGTTATGAAAAAAAATGAGATGAGATTCATTGAGATACGC
>CAIKXH010000033.1 GCA_903831335.1 Candidatus Uhrbacteria bacterium
AATCTTTAGGAGATAATTTTGCTTGACCTTCAACAATATTCGTTGAGATAGAAAGTGCCGCACGCCTTAGTTGGGATGTAAGGCCGTATATTTCGTGTTTTGGAAACGAAATTGTTCTTCGATAAACCTCAATTGCAAACGCATTCGCTTCTTTCCACGCAAGTAATTTATGATATGGTTGTTCATTCATAATCCTTTCCGACATTTCAGACCTTTCCAACCTTTCAGACCAACCTTTGCTTTCCTTTTCCATTTACGCGTAAAACCTCTGCATCCACATTTCCTGTGCCCAATTGTATCCCGATCTCTGTGCCGATCGCAAGCGAGGAAGCGTCACGAATAACCGTGCCGCCGGCGCGCACAATTGCGTATCCGCGGGCGAGGATGCGTGTTGGATCTACTTGGCGCAACATGCGGGCTGAAGACTCGATAGATTCACGAATCGTGGGCAACCAAGTTTCAACACGATCTGAGAGTCTGTTGTGCATGGTGATGAGTCTTGTGCGCTCGCGTTCTAGAATGTGACCAACGATCGTTGCGACTTTATCAGCTGCTGTGCGATATTCATCCATCACGAATTGCAATTGCTGTTCATGACGCTGCAACATCATATCGAGTTCATATTTCACATCGGCGCGAGAAGGCACAACGCGCTCCGCTGCATTTGATGGCGTACTCGCACGAACATCCGCAACGTAATCGCAAAGCGATTCATCACGTTCGTGCCCGACAGCCACTACAACAGGAATCACCGATTGATACACGGCGCGCGCAACTTGTTCATCATTGAATGCATGCAAATCTTCAAGCCCTCCACCACCGCGTGTAAGAACAATCGCATCAGGACGATCTTCGAAAGGCAATGCGTTGAAATATCGAAACGCCCCGAGGATTTCTCCCACAGCCTCGCGCCCCTGAACATGCACGTGCGCATGTTCAATCTCGATTCCTCCCCAACGATTATTTACGATGCGCAAAAAATCCCCATAAGCAGCAGCATCGCGAGATGTGATGAGCCCAATCTTTTTTGGAAATCTCGACAAGGTGCGTTTTCGAGACACATCGAATAATCCCTCAACTTCTAATTTTTTCTTCAACAAATCATACGCGCGCTTTAACGCCCCTTCCCCAATCGGTTCCACTGTTTGCACATTCAACTTCAGTGTTCCGAATCGTTCGTACATTTTTGGGAAACCTGTGACATGTACGCGCATTCCATCTTCAATCGGCGTTGTAATCTGCCAGATCGTCGCAAAACATTTAAGCACCGCTTCTGCTTTTTCGTCTTTCAAATCAAAACTGACCCACTTTTGTTGGGCCACACGATAATCAGAAATTTCTCCTTCGATCAGAATCTCGTTCGAAGGCACGCGATCGTGGAGAACTTCATTTAAGAGCGCGAGATATTCGGAAACATGGAGAATGGCTTGGGACATAGAAGTCATGGAATGAAAAAACGTTACCTCCCTCCTCATCGAGGAGGGAGCATGAGGGAGGTGCTCTTCACGCACCACTCGCGAATCCGCCTCACCACCTCATCAAGATCTGCAAAAACCTCATCATTTGAAAATCGTATAACACGAATTCCACATTCAGATAAAAACTGCGTTCGAATTTTATCACGATGCTTTGCTTCGTCTGAAGCATGAACCGCACCATCAAGTTCAACAGCGAGATAATACGCGGCACAATAGAAATCAAGAATGTATTTTCCGACACTGTGCTGTCGTCTGAAATGCACCCCAAGTTGTTTTGCTCTAAGTGCATTCCAAAGAAGTTTTTCTGCAAATGTTTGGCTGTAGCGCAACTCTCTTCGAATATCTTTGAATTCGGAATTGCTTCTTGTGAACATAAAACGTGGCACCTCTCCCATGCCCTCTCCTCGATGAGGAGAGGGGTAACGCTAGCGTACAAAAAAATAAAACGGTTGGAACCAATGAACGAGTCCTGCCATGGTCACACCCAAAAGCATGTGCGAAACGAGTGTCTCAAGCCAAATGGCTTGTCCTTCACGACGGCCAAAGAATCCCATTTGTAGAATTGGGTACAAAACACACCCAACAAAGACCCAACTTAAAAATCCATACACAGCAAATGATAAAAACGTATACGGATGATGCGTCACAAACAACCATCCACGTTCTACGAACAACACATAAACACCCCCAAAAAACATTCCAATCACGAGATGAATGAGAAGCCCCACCCAAAACGCCTCCTGTTTTTTCATCTGTAATCCAAAAATCGTCTTCACTGTAATAACAGGCAGAGTGAGTTCTGATCTTCCGCGTTCAACAAGCTCCAAAACGATCGCGGGAATTGCGTATAAAAATGAAATGAGTCCCCCAAGAGACATGCCGAGAATGTAGTCCATAAAAAGTAGCGAGAAGAAACGTTGAGAAAAACTTTTCTATTTACCTGGATGCAAAATAAGGATCATGCGTTTTCCTTTTTGAATATCTGCTTCCCCATTCCAATCGTGAATCGCGTTCATGATTGTTTCAAATGAATACAAATAGGCTGCACCACGTTTTGTTCCGGGATCATTTGTA
>CAIKXH010000034.1 GCA_903831335.1 Candidatus Uhrbacteria bacterium
CGCGTCCATTTGCCGTCGTTCTCCTCGACGAGCTTGAAAAAGCAGATCCGAATATTTTGAATGTATTTCTCCAGATCCTCGACGATGGTCGCGTGACAGATGCGGCTGGACGCGTGATTGATTTCACGAATACAATTATTATCGCGACATCGAATGCTGGAACACAGTATATTCAAGATGCTGTTGGGCGCGGTGAGTCAACAGATGTCATGAAAACACATTTGATGGAAGAAGAATTGCGCACGGTTTATCGCCCTGAGTTTTTGAATCGCTTTGATGGAGTGATTGTGTTTAAGCCGCTTGAGGAATCGCAGATTGTGCAGATTACAAAACTGATGATTGCGAGCGTGACAAAGCGTCTTGAGGCAAAGGGAATTGGGTTTGTTGTCACAGATGCGGAGGTTCTTGAACTTGCGCACAAAGGCTATGATCCAAAGTTTGGTGCGCGTCCATTGCGTCGAGTGGTTCAAGAGGAAGTCGACAATGCGATTGCAAATGCCCTTTTGGAAGGAAAAGTTCAACGCCGTGATACAATCGTCCTGGATGTTGGGGGAGTGATGTCTATTCAGAAGGGGCAGGAATTATAAAAAGAAAGTGAAAAAGTGTATGAGTGAAAGAGTGAAGGATGTTTTTTATTTGATTATTTAAACAGCTCCCCACTCAATCACTTCTTCACTCAATCACTTTTTCACTTTTCATTTATGTTTTCTCTTCTTATCAGTTTCGGGGTCACCGCTTTTACGATCGCATTTTTTGCGACTGTTTTTGTGCGATATGTCGCCACTCGTTGGCACATTGTGGATCATCCGACCCACCCAAAAAATGTTCATACGCATCCCATTCCTCGTCTTGGCGGTATCGCTATTTTCCTCGCCGTCGCTGTCGCGGTGATTGGTTCTCTCGTCACGTCAAAGTGGCTCGTGTCGGGTCAGATTCAGTATTTGCAATATATCGGATTTCTCCTCGGAGGTTTGATCCTCATGATTGGTGGGTATGTTGACGATAGGTTCGATCTTCCTCCGCGCTACGCCATCATTGCTCCGCTTCTTGCGAGTGCTGCGGTTATTTTGTGCGGGGTCAATATTGAAAAGCTGACGAATCCGTTTGGCGGAGTCATTTATCTCGCAGCATGGCAATCGAACATCATTGTCTTCTTGTGGCTCATGGTTGTAATGTACACCACAAAATTTCTCGACGGCCTCGATGGCCTTGCGACATCCGTCTCATCGATCGGTGCGCTCATGGTCCTTTTGCTTTCCCTCACAGTTGCCTATTTCCAACCAGATGTCGCACTTCTCGCTGTGATTGTTCTTGGTGCGCAGCTTGGATTTCTTTTTTGGAATTTCCACCCAGCCTCGATCTTTCTTGGAGAAGGTGGCAGCACACTTGTCGGCTATCTTGTCGGAATGCTTGCAGTCATATCGGGCGGAAAGCTTGCAACCGCTTTACTTGTGCTCGGGGTTCCACTTCTTGATGTTGTCTGGATTGTCCTTCGACGATATAGAGCTGGTGGCATGAAGCAGATCTTTGTTGGGGATCGTAAGCACCTACATCATCGCTTATTCGATCTTGGTTGGAGCCAAACCCAAATTGTCCTTCTTTATGTCTTTATCTCCGGAATGTTTGGTGTTTCAACATTATTCCTCCAAAGTAAAGAGAAAGTGATTATCCTTGTTTTGCTTGCGGGTCTTATGTTTGTTGCAGCGGCATTTTTTGTCAGAAAAGAGCGAAAATAAAGGAATTGATCGCTTGTACACACAATTCTTGACACAAACGCACTTAACCCGTATTATTCCGGCATAAATTATTCATTTCGCTGGCATGAGGATCGATTCACTTCGGTACCGGAGCCGCGTACGTATTGCTATGGCAAATATCGCCGTTATCGTAACTGGAGGAAAACAATACATTGTCCGTGAAGGACAAGAGCTTCATATTGAAAAATTGGAGCTTGAACCAGGTGCAACCGTCACATTTGATGCGTTGTTGGTTTCTGATGAAGAAGGAAATGATCTCAAGGTTGGTGCGCCAACCGTGAGCGGTGCTAAAATTTCAGCGAATGTGCTTGAACAAGGGAGAGAGAAAAAGGTCTCTGTCATCAAATACAAGCCAAAGTCTAGATACCGACGCAACGTTGGTCATCGTCAGCCTTTCACAAAGATTCGCATTGAAAAGATCGCCGCTTAAAAAGCGCGATTTTTTTTTGAAAGTTTAAACACTACAAGAAAACAATAACAATTGGAGGAAACATTATGCAAAAGAATTACTCTGTCAAAAAAATATTAGAAGTAATGTGGGGAGGAATGCGGATGTACAAGTGGTCCGTCTTTCTTCTTGTGATTCTTTCTCTTACCGCAACGATTTGCGGTGTGGTCATCCCGCTCTTTTATAAGGCGTTCTTTGATATCTTGGCACAGACAACTCCTGTAACGGATCGCGGTCCAGAACTGATTCGGTTGATTCTGATGATTTTTGCCATCAATGGATTTGGTTGGTTGTGTTGGCGTGTGGTTGTTTTTGTGAATAATACCTTCCAGCCGAATGTAAAAAAGAATCTGGAAATCAATTCGTTTGCGTATGTTCTGGATCATTCGTACACATTCTTTTCGAATGCATTTGTCGGTTCTTTGGTTCGCAAGATTCACAGACTCGCAAATGCGTTTGAAAAATTAATGGATGAATTGCTTTGGAATATTCTTACTTTGGTTGTTGTCGTTGTTGGTAATTTGATCGTTCTTTTTTTGAGGGATGTGAGATTAGGGATCGTTCTTTTGATTTGTGTGGCAGTAATCGCTATTTTCAATGTGACGTTTGCCATGTGGAAATTGAAATATGACTATGCAAAGTCATTGTTAGATTCTGAGTCTACTGCTGTTTTATCTGATGCGCTCACTAACAGCACAACCATCAAATTATTTGCGTCACAAGAACAAGAAAAAATCGTGTTTGGAAATGTGATGGAAAGATGGCGCAAAGCACAAACGCGATTGTGGAATTATGACGGGATTGCGGAATCTGTTCAGGCGGGTCTCATGGTACTTGCGGAATTTGTCATGTTTTATGTGGCAATTCAGTTATGGCAGCAAGGATTGCTTACCATCGGAGATTTCGCGCTCATTCAAGGTTTCATGGTTGGAATTTTCATGCGCGTTTGGAATCTAGGAAAATCCATTCGTCATATTTACGAAGGGCTTGCAGATGCAGCAGAAATGGTTGAGATATTAGAAACCCCTCATGAAGTGAAAGACGCAGCAAAGGTAGATCTCATGAACGTGACGGATGGGTCTATTCAGTTTCAGGATGTCACATTCAAGTTCAATCAAACACGCGTTGTGTTAAATGGACTGAATATGATCATTCAGCCTCATGAAAAGGTTGCTCTTGTTGGTCCGTCTGGTGCTGGAAAAACAACGATTACAAAACTCTTGTTACGATTCCATGATGTTGAGTCTGGTGTCATCTCGGTTGATGGGCAGAACATTGCAAACGTTACACAAAACAGTTTGCGTGAAAATATTGCCATGGTTCCACAAGAACCCATCTTGTTTCATCGCTCATTGCTCGACAACATCAGATACGGTCGTCCAAGCGCCACAGATGAAGAGGTGGTTGAAGCGGCAAAACGTGCACGTTGCCATGAGTTCATTATGGAACTTCCTGAAACGTATCAGACATTCGTTGGTGAACGCGGAATCAAACTTTCTGGTGGAGAACGTCAGCGCATTGCAATTGCACGTGCGATCTTGAAGAATGCGCCGATTCTCGTCCTCGACGAAGCAACCTCAAGCTTGGATTCAGAATCAGAATCACTGATTCAAGCCGCGCTCGATGAGCTTATGAAAGGGAAGACAACAATCGTGATCGCTCATCGTTTGTCTACGATTATGCGAATGGATCGCATTCTCGTGATTGATGGTGGTAAGGTTGCTGATACCGGAACGCATAGTGAACTTCTCAAAAAAGAAGGAATCTACAAAAAGCTTTGGGAAATCCAAGCTGGTGGATTTATCAAGTAAACACAAACCCGTGAATCGTTCACGGGTTTTTCTATTGACTATTTTGCTATTTTTAGTTAGAGTCGTCGCTCCGTGAAATTCATTCACGAGAGATGGTAAAGGAGTCTTCGTGGCAGCAACGAGTTTTGTAGGTAAGAAGCTGAGCAAAAAGGACCGGGACTGGATCCTGCTTCTTCAGAAGCTCAAGGGCGAATATGTGGTGGATTTCAACCAGCACATCAGTGAGGCGCTTCGGGACGCGGGTTTCGCAGACGATCAGATTGATGAGCGTCTGCTGTCGACCCCGTACGTTCGGCAGCCTCACGAAAGCGGTGTCCATGTGGTCGGTGCGGGTTTCTCGCGCTTCAGTAGATTCGGGGCAAAGGATGAGCTGTCGCTCTGGCTCATCACGCGGCGGGCACGGCTGCTGATGATCGAGCAGGGATTCGCGCCACTGGCGCGGATGATCGATGAGGGGTTGATACCACCCGATTGTCTGCATGACGCGACGATGTTCATTTATCATAACTCGATTCTGCACGGTGCCTTTCGGAGCAATCCGATGCTGGCCGAGTTCAACGGGATACATCAGGATGAGATCCGCCGCCGTTTTGCAGCGCTCGATCAGGAGGTTATCGGGCTGACACGGCGGGAGATTGCAAGCCGGATCGATGACTGGCACATTCCCCCGGGCAGCAGCATCGGGCCGGTCAGAAACTTTACGCAACTGGGTCTGATCTCGCATCTGGTCGCCAATCGTAATTCACGCCTCAGGATTCGCCAGCTCGTTCAGAATGCGGGCGGGGCGCTGCTGGCATTGAAGCCATGTTTCATGATGAGTCCACTCGCAGTGGCGAAGTACCTGCCGCCGGATTCGATCCGGTTCGATCTGGTGATCATGGACGAGGCCTCGCA
>CAIKXH010000035.1 GCA_903831335.1 Candidatus Uhrbacteria bacterium
AATAGATTTCTCTTTTGCCTCAAGAAGGGCTTCTTGCTGTTTGTTTTTTGCCTCGTTCAAAATTTCTTGGTGTTTGGCCTTTGCTTCCGTCAGGATTTTTTCTGCTCGATTTTCTGCATCGTCTGCGAAGCGTGATGCCTGGAGTTTTCTATAGAAATATCCAGCAGCAGCTCCACCTCCGAGCCCGAGAATGAGCAAAAGGAATGGAATAAACATAAATAAAAACTTCTCAAATCTAGAGAAGTTCAAACTGCCCTTTGCGGAGTGCAAAAGGAATCGATTCAATTATGTCCTGGATTAACGCAAAAACAACTTCGTGTAATTTCTGAAGTCTAAAAGGGAAATACGCAAATTGTTTGTGCTAGAAAAAACCATAACCATTGAACAGCCTGAACTTCTGAAGAACTTTTTTCTCAAGAATTACACAAAAAGAGTACCAAAAAGCCGTTCTTACGTCAAACGGCTTAAAAATGAATCGATTTGGACGAGGTGGCTTTCGATATTTGATGGATTGAGCTGATCAAACGTAAATGCGTTTTCGATCGTGAACGGTCCGATCGATGTTCTGCGGAGTGATTCGACATACCCCCCAACTCCGAGTTTTGCCCCAAGGTCTCGGGCGATCGATCGGATATAGGTTCCAGAAGAACAATGAATCCGAACTTGTAACCGAGCCTCCCCCCTTACCAAGGGGGGATTGAGGGGGGTCCTCTGATCTGTTTCTGCTATGGTTTCTATCGAATAAATAGTAACTCGTCTTGGTTCCACAAGCGTCGGCTTGCCCTCGCGAGCGAGCTCGTACAGCTTTTTTCCTTGTACTTTGATAGCTGCATACGTTGGTGGAACCTGATCAATTTCACCTGAAAATGACTGAAGTGCCTCTTCAATCTGTTCTTTTGTGAGGTGTTTTGTCGAAATAGGTTCCGATAGCTCGCCTTTCACATCATCCGTTGTCGACGATGCTCCAAGAACAAATGTGGCTTCATAATGTTTATCTAGACCAACGAATTTCTGAAGTTCACGCGTTGCTTCCCGAGAAACAGCTACCAAAAGAAGCCCGGTCGCGAACGGATCTAATGTTCCCGCGTGCCCGATACGTTTTTCCCCCGTGAGTCGGCGAAGTCTCGCAACAACATCAAAAGAGGTGATTCCTTCAGGTTTATCGATAAGGATGAAGCCAGTCATAAGTATTGGAATCATACTCGAGTGTGCATTCTTTGACAAAAACCCAGGACAGTCATTTTCATTGACCAAACATGGTTTTTCTTTTATACTCGCTCCATCCTATGAATATTACCGAACTCGCTCGTCGTCTACGCATTCGCCCTGATGAACTCTTGCAGAAATTGCCAGAGCTCGGATTTGCGGTTGGTGCACGTGCTATCAAAGTTGATGACCGCCAAGCCCAGAAAATTATGGAGGCTTGGGCAGAAATGTCACGCAAAGAACGGCTGGCGCGTAAGGTAGAAATGCAAAAAGCGCATTCTGGTATTCGAGCTGAGTATGCAGAGGCAGATCGCAAGCCCGTAAAGATTCCAGGGATCATTACTGTGCGTGATTTTGCATCACTTTTGAATTTGTCCGTACCTCGGATCATGCAAGAGCTCATGAAAAATGGAATCCTTGCTTCTATTAACGAGCGTATCGATTTTGATACCGCGTCTATTATCGCTGAGGATTTGGGATTTCGTGCAGAAAAAGATGAAACAACAAAATCAGCACAAGAGGACACTTCTGGAATCGATAAAATTCGTGAGCGTTCTGAAAGTGAGTTAAAAGAAAACTTAGTTCCACGCGCACCGGTTGTTGTGGTGATGGGGCACGTTGATCATGGAAAAACAAAATTATTGGACGCAATCCGTACAACAAACGTCATGGCCACAGAGGCTGGTGGAATCACACAGCATATTGGTGCGTATCAAGTTGAACGTCACGGGCGTCACATTACGTTTATTGATACTCCTGGGCACGAAGCGTTTACGGTTATGCGTTCTCGTGGAGCAAAGGTTGCGGACGTTGCCATTCTTGTGGTTGCAGCAGATGACGGAGTTCAACCACAAACAAAAGAAGCGATTAACATTATTAAATCTGCAGGACTTCCTTTCTTGGTAGCCTTGAACAAGATTGATAAAGAAGGAGCAAACATTGATCGTGTAAAAGGAGAGCTTGCTGAGTTAAATATCACCGCAGAAGATTGGGGAGGATCCTCAATCATCGTTCCTGTATCCGCGCGCGCTGGAACAAATATTGATCAATTGTTGGACATGTTGCTTTTGGTTGCAGACATGGAAAAAGATCATATCGTTGCGAATCCAAAAGCGCATGCAATCGGAACGGTAGTGGAGTCTCATGTGGATACAGGAACAGGTCCTGTTGCAACCCTTCTCGTTCAAAGCGGAACTCTCCGTGTCGGAGATACGCTTTCTATCCGGGATACGCTTTATGGCCGTGTTCGCGCCATGCATAACTGGAAAGGGGAAGTGATTACAGAGGCAACTCCGTCTACCCCCGCAGAGATTATTGGATTTAAAATTGCTCCAGCTGTGGGAGATGTTATGGATGTTCCTGATGCGTCAAAAGTATTGAAGCGCATTAAGGCAACAGACAGCTCCATGAAGGCGACAGAAGAAATGGCTTCAA
>CAIKXH010000036.1 GCA_903831335.1 Candidatus Uhrbacteria bacterium
CATTGATCACCCAAAATTTGAATCTGTAAATGTTGCGGATCAATATTTGAATAATGATGGGTTGGGGATTGCTGTGGAAGTCAATCGTGTTTCCAGATTTTACCCGTATCAACTATTGGTATGGCATCACTTGGTGAATGAATCAATTCAGTCAGAAGATATTTTGATTTCGTTTAATCCGTTTGCAATGAGTGGAACTGTTTATCAACGGCTTATTCAAGGTGTTGTGTATGATTTTGGCCTTTCCGATACATTCGCTAACAGCAATCTTTTGTTGTATGATCGACAAACCCAATCTCTTTGGGATCCTGTAAAACATCAATCCGTTAAAGGAGACAAGGCCGGGGTGATTTTAACAAGATATCCATCAACGGTCATGACGTGGAATGCGTATAAGAGTCTGCACCCAGGCGGAGAGGTTCTTTCGCGTGATACCGGATTTGATCGTGATTACACACATGATCCATACGGAAATTATCGTTTTGATCAGAGCATTCTTTTTCCTGTTCAACACAAAGATGATCGGCTTGGATCAAAAGAGCTTGTGTATGGAGTTGAATGGAATCAAAAACAGAAAGCCTACCCACGTGCTTTATTGAAGAAACAACCTCGTATTGTTGATTCATTGGACGCAACTCCGATTTCAATTGAGTATGATGAAAAATCAGGAATCGTTCGTGCGTATCAGCTTGATTCTACCGGAAATCATCAAACAGAAATTTTTGTCACAGAACTTTACTGGTTTTCTTGGGCAAGTGCATTTCCGCAAACAGAATTGTATAAATAATTTGTAGAAGTTTTCTTGATGACAGCAGGGAGATCCTTCGCTGCGCTCAGGATGACACAATCGGCCTATGTTGGGATCATTATTCATTGTTGGAACACCGATCGGAAATCTTTCGGATATTACAGAGCGCGCAAAGAAAACATTTGAAGATGTTGATGTTATCTTGTGTGAAGATACCAGAGTTACGCAACACATGCTGCACGCGTTTGGGATGAACAAGACACTTATGTCTTATCATCAACACTCTGATGACTTGCGTGTGAAAGATATCGCATTGCTCCTTAAGGAAGGGAAGTCGCTCGCTCTTGTGTCTGATGCGGGAACCCCTGGCATTTCTGATCCTGGAGGCATGCTTGTTGAAGCACTTGTAAAAATGTTAGGCGATGAGTTAAAGATTATTCCAATTCCTGGACCAAGTGCGCTCATTTCCGCATTATCTGTATCCGGCTTTCCTGCAGATGAATTCCTTTTTCTTGGATTTCCTCCACACAAGAAAGGAAGACAAGCGTTTTTCAAGCGACTCAGCACCATTTCTTCAACCATGGCTTATTACGAAAGTACACACAGAATCGAAAAGTCCATGCAGGAACTGGCGGATGTCGTTGGTGATAGATCTGTTGTTGTGTGCCGTGAGTTGACCAAGATCTATGAAACGATTTATCGTGGCACTGCTTCAGAAATTTTAGCAAAGTTAAAAACGACAAGTATTAAAGGAGAATTTGTCGTTGTGATTGGACCGAAAAGAAAATAATATGCCAAATAAATACTACATCACTACAACCCTTCCTTACGTAAATGCAAAACCCCATATTGGGTTTGCGCTAGAAATTGTTCAGGCAGATATGATTGCACGTTATCGCCGATTGCTGGGTGATGAAGTGATTTTCAATACAGGAACAGATGAGCATGGACAAAAGATTTTTGAGAAGGCGATTGCGGAAGGAAAAGAACCGCAGGCATATACAGATGAGTACGCCGCGCAGTTTGATGATCTCAAGCATTCGCTCAATTTGAGTTATGATCATTTTATTCGTACAACAAATTCAAATCACAAAGCGGCTGCGCAAGAATTCTGGAATCGTTGCATGCAGAACGGGGATATTTATAAAAAACAATATCAGGTGAAGTATTGCGTGGGTTGCGAACTCGAGAAGACAGATTCCGAACTTGTGAATGATAAGTGTCCGATTCATCCGAACATGGAATTGCAATTCATCGATGAAGAGAATTACTTCTTTCGTTTTTCGAAGTATCAACAACCACTTCTCGATCTTTACACGAAGCGTCCAGACTTCGTGATGCCAGATTTTCGTTTGCATGAAATTAAAAACTTTGTCGAGGGTGGGCTAAATGATTTTAGTATTTCAAGACTCAAAGAAAAAATGCCGTGGGGTGTTGCTGTTCCAAATGATGACTCACAAGTGATGTATGTTTGGTTTGATGCGCTTGTAAACTATATTTCAACATTAGGTTGGCCTGATACGTCTGGTGAATTTTCTTTTTGGCCTGGTGTTCAAGTTGCTGGAAAAGACAACCTGCGTCAGCAGTCTGCCATGTGGCAGGCCATGCTTATGTCTGCTCAAATTGAGCCATCTCGTCAGGTTTTCATCCATGGATTCATTACAGCAAATGGCCAAAAGATGAGTAAGAGTTTGGGAAATGTTGTTGATCCGTTTGAAGAGGTGAAGGAATATGGTACAGATGCGATTCGTTATTATCTTCTTCGTGAGATTCCGCCAGGGGATGACGGAGATTTCTCCCGACCACGTCTTGAAGAGCGTTTTAGTGAGCTTGCGAACCGATTAGGAAACCTTGTTGGACGTGTCGCTGCAATGTCTCAAAAGTATTTTGCGGGAGATGTTGGCTCATTCAATTTCGAACATGCAGCAATTGATCAGGAACTAGACGCATACATGAGTCAGTATAATTTTAAAGCCTATATTGATCGCGTGTTCGCTGTTGTAGATGAAGCAAATGAATTGATCGATAAAAAAGCTCCGTTCAAACTTGTAAAAGAAGATGAGGCTGCAGCAAAAGCTGTGCTTGCAGAAGCATCAGAGATGATTCGATTTGTCGCACGCGCTCTTGCGTGTGTGATTCCACAAGCGTCAGAAGAAATCTTGCGACGATATGGTACAATAGTGATATCTGGGGATCCTTTATTTCCTCGTCGTGATCAATAAATATGAATTACGCGGACATTGTCCTTATTGTCCTTGTTGGTGGTTTTACACTCGGTGGTTTATTCTTCGGGTTGTTCCGTACATTAGGAACATTGGTTGGAACCATTGTAGCGGTGATTTTTACAGGGCGTGTCATTGAAGTGTTATCTCACACATTTGGTTTTCTCTTCGGTGGGGGTGAGATTGGGCGAGTGGTGATTTACTTGATTGTCTTTCTGATCCTTTCGAGACTTGTCGGTTTGGCATTCTGGATTATCGGAAAAGCTCTTGGAATTATCACTTGGTTACCTTTCGTCAAATCAATCGATCATTTACTCGGTGGAGTCTTTGGATTCATTGAGGGAATCATTATTTGTGGAATTGTTTTACTGTACGCATCTCATGTTCTTCCTCCAATTATCATGCAACAAGCACACTTTGATCAATCCGCGTTTGCGAACTATGTTCTGCAAACCATGAAAACATTAGAACTCTTCCTTCCAGATCAAATCAGAAACTTTATTTTATCAACGGCAGAAATTGCCACAAAAATTGTTCCAAAAACTCCGTAGTATGTTTGTTGATTCTCATTGTCACGTGCACTTTCGTGCGTATCAAGAAGAACAAGATGAACTCATTAAAAAAACCCTGGAGAGCGGGGTTTTTATGGTAACCGTCGGAACAGATCGTGAGACGAGTAAACAGGCGATAGATTGCGCAGAGAAATACGACGGTGTGTTTGCAACGATTGGTCTTCATCCTGAACATGTCATCGATCAGATATTCGTTGATGAGCAAGAGCACACAGAACATCATGCAGCAGAAGTTTTTGATCCAGTCGTATATCGTGCGCTTGCAGAGAGCAAGAAGTGTGTGGCGATAGGTGAGTGCGGTCTTGATTACTATCGTTTTCCAGAAGATGTTGATCAGAAAATGGCTAAAGAGAAACAAAAGCAAACCGTACGAGCACAGTTTGATCTAGCGCATGAATTAGATTTACCTGTTGTTGTGCATTGTCGTGATGCGTATGCGGATCAGTTGGCAATTAATCAGGAATACATTGAAGCAGGGAAACTGGAGCGCCGCGGAGTGATTCACTGTTTTACGGGTGGAATAGATGATGCACGCGCGTTTGTTGCACAAGGTTTTTTTCTTGGGTTCACCGGAGTGATTACATTCCCTCCAAGGAAG
>CAIKXH010000037.1 GCA_903831335.1 Candidatus Uhrbacteria bacterium
CGGAGGTCTTTTTGAAAAAAGAAAAAGCGCTGATGGGCGCTCTGAGGAAATGGTTACGACCGGTTCGGGTCAGGGGTTGCTGTTTTGTTCGGTGTTTGTGGTCTGCGCGATAGATTTTGCGCGTGTGAACGGCTCACTTCGCAAATACGCGAGGTCTTTGAGAAGTTTATCTTCAAGTACTTTGCGTTGTGCGCGGGTCCCGTATCTGAGGTGCGTGCGCACCAGATCAACGATCATGGCGAGTCCCAAAAGAGCGTACATAACAAGGATGAGTTTCATGTATGAAATCCTCGATGATGTAAGGGGAGCGTAAGGGGGAATATGCCTTGTGTCAAGAAAAAAACCGCCTTGGGCGGTTAGGATGGAGCGATCCACGGAATTTGTTCGTGTAATTCGTCGAGACTTTTTGCGTCGGCGAGGTCGAGTGTAAGAAACTCGAGCGCGTGACCGTACATGTTGGAAGGGCTCTTCGGAATGGCTCCGTCGATGTGTTCGCTTGTTTGTGGTGCTGTCGAGTAGGTGAAGAACCACATCTCAGGGTCAATGTCCTTCATGCTCGCGGAGAGGATGGCGGCATTCAGGTCATTGGTAGCAGTGTCGTCACTCTGAGCATAGAATACTGTGCTCGAGATGACGACGGTGCGATCAGGTTTGCGTTTTTCTGCCAGCACATAATCAAGCGCTTCGCGGTGATTGCTGGTGAACAGAATGTTTTCAAGTTGTGCAGGAGTGAGTCTCTGGTCTGCACGTCGCCTGAGTTCTGTGAGAACCTCAGGAAAGCTCTGGAGCACAATGAGCATATCGGCCTCTATCGATACTGTATCGATACACAAAAATAGTCACAATAAGTCTTTTTGTCAAACGTTGCCGAGGGCATCACGACATGGTAATCTCTCAGCAATAAAGACTTATCGCTCGTTGATCGAGCACAAAATGTATGCCATCAAAGTTCGTCCATCTGCACGTTCATTCCCACTATTCGCTGCTTGAAGCTTTGCCTAAAACAAAGGCTCTTTTGGGGCATGTAAAGGCATTGGAAATGGATACTGTCGCCATTACGGATAATGGAACCATGTATGGGGCAATTGAGTTTTATCAGAAGGCGACGGATGCGGAGATTAAGCCGATTATCGGCGTGGATTTTTATGTGGCGCAAGATGGTCGATTACTGAAACGTGCTCGTATCGATACGAAGCCGCAGCGTCTTGTGTGTCTTGCAGAAACAAATGAAGGTTATCAGAATTTGATCAAACTTTCTTCGATTGGATTTCTTGAGGGATTCTATTACAAACCCCGTATCGACAAAGAAGTTTTGCAACAGCATTGTAAAGGATTGATCGCGCTTTCAGGTGGACACATGGGAGAGATTGATGAGTTTTTGCATTTGGATCGTTATGAGGAAGCAAAGGCAGCGATCAAATGGTATGTGGAAATTTTTGGTGAAGGAAATTATTTTCTTGAGCTCGTTGATCGACCCGAGATTGCAGAACAGGAGGCGATGAATGCAAAGTTGATCGCACTTGGAAAAGAACTGAATGTTCCTGTTGTTGCGACGAAGAATACGTTTTTCCTAAAGCCTGGCGATGTTGAGGCGTGGAAAATTTTGAATTGTATTAAAGGGCAAAAGACCTTGGAACAATATGAACGCATGGCGCAGTTTGATTATGATGCATCCATGGTGAGCGGGGAGTACATGGAAGAGCGATTCGCAGATGTTCCAGAGGCGATTGAGAATACACGCAAGATTGCGGATCGTTGTAATGTGACGCTTGATCTTGGAAAGTGGAACTTTCCGAAGTTTGAAATTCCAGAAGGGAAAACATTCAGAGGTGTGTTGACTGAGCGTACGTTTGAAGGGCTCAGAGAAAAGGTGGGGGAATTATCGCAAGTGCAAATTGATCGTATCAATTACGAGTTGGAGATTATTGATCAAAAAGGGTTTTGTCCGTACTTCTTGATCGTGTCTGACTTTTTGAGTTGGTCACGTGAAAATGGAATCGTGACCACAACGCGTGGTTCTGCCGCTGGATCCATTGTCGCGTACGCAACAGATATTTCAGCGATCGATCCATTGTATTATCGATTGCCGTTTGAACGTTTCTTGAATCCGGAGCGTCCTTCTGCCCCAGATATTGACGCAGACTTTGCGGATAACCGCCGCGATGAAGTTCTTGATTATGTTCGTTCGAAGTATGGCGCAGATAAGGTGGCGCAGATTTGTACGTTTGGAACCATGCTTGCGCGCGGTTCTGTTCGGGACGTCGGGCGCGCACTTGGATTTCCGTACGGAATGGTAGACGTGATCGCAAAACTGGTTCCGATGGGTTCACAGGGTTTTCCGATGACGCTTACGCGCGCGATTGAAGAATCTCCGGATTTGAAAAAGCAATATGATTCTGATGCAAACGTGCATCGCATGATTGATCTTGCAAAGCAAATTGAAGGATGTGCGCGTCACGTTTCTGTTCATGCTGCCGGAACGGTTATTTCTCCAACAGAACTCACGGACTTTACTCCGCTACAAATCGATACAAAAGAAGGAAAGATGATCACGCAGTATGAAATGAAAGCTGTGGAAGCGGCTGGTCTTGTGAAAATGGACTTTCTTGGAATTCGCAACTTGTCGATTTTGGGAGATGCGGTTCACCTCGTAAAGAAAACAAAAGATGTGGTGATTGAGATTGATCGATTGCCAACCGATGACAAAAAAACATTCGAACTTCTTGCAACCGGAAAAACCATGGGAGTCTTTCAGCTTGGAGGAGATGGAATGACAAAGTATCTCATGGAGCTGAAGCCTGAGCGTATTGAGGACATCATGGCCATGGTGGCGCTGTATCGTCCTGGGCCGATTGAGTCCATTCCAGAATATATTAAACGAAAGCATGATCCTTCTCTCATCAGTTTTTTGGATCCTCGGATGAAGGATATTTTGAACATGTCTTATGGAGTCATTGTTTATCAAGACGACGTCATGTTGATTGCAATTCATTTGGGAGGATACTCATGGTTGGAAGCAGATAAGTTGCGAAAGGCGATGGGAAAAAAGATTCCAGAAGAAATGGCAAAGCAGAAAATCAAATTACATGAAGGATTGCTCAAACATGGAATGTCAGAAAAGAAAGCAAAAGCGCTTTGGAATTTGATTGAACCGTTTGCAGCGTATGGTTTCAACAAGGCACATGCGGCAAGTTACGGAATGGTGGCGTATGAAACAGCCTTCATGAAGGCGAATTATCCGGCAGAGTACATGACCGCGCTCATGACTGCGGAATCTGGTGACCTCGAGAAAATCGCGGAAGCTGTATCAGAATGTCGCCGCATGGATATCGAAGTCCTGCCACCTGATATCAACGAGTCTTTGAAAAACTTTACGTATATTGATGACCATCACATTCGTTTTGGACTTCTTGTGATCAAGAACTTGGGAGAAGAAGTGATTGAGTCGATTTTGTCGGAAAGAAAATCCGGTGGAGATTTCAAAGATCTCGCTGATTTTGTAGCTCGTGTTGCACACAGAGCCTTTAACAAGAAGTCGCTTGAAGCACTCATTAAAACGGGCGCGCTCGATCGATTTGCAGAACGCAATCAGTTGCTTGAGAACCTTGATCGACTATTGCTTCACAACAAGAGCGTGCAAAAAGAAAAAACCACGAATCAACCGAGTTTATTCTCTACGGCTACTTCGACGATTCCGCAAACCATTTCACTTCGCCCAGCAGAGCCAGCAAAACTCAATACGCAACTCGCGTGGGAAAAAGAGTTACTCGGACTGTACGTGTCTGGTCATCCATATCAAAAGATTCATGAGTTCCTCGAGGGAACACTCATGCACATGAAAGATTTGCCTACGCAAAAAGATGGTGCGTTTGTGTATGCGGGTGGAATTATCTTATTACCGAAGGTCATTGTGACAAAGAAAGGGGATCCGATGGCGTTCATTGGACTTGAGGACATGACAGGAAAACAAGAGGTAATTGTATTTCCAAAAACATTCGCAACCGTGAAAGATATTATGGTGGAAGGACAAATTTGTCTTGTGAGCGCAAAAGTATCTAGACGTGAAGGGGAGGAAGCAAAATTGCTTGCGAACAGTTTTATGATCGTAAGTGAGGAGAATATGGGGATTGTGAAAGAGATGTTGTTGAAAGAGCAGTGGATGGCGTATCCGGATGTGGTTTCGGCTGGTCCGTCTGCGAACGCAGGGGATGGTCGCGACCATCCTGTTCGAACACAAGAAACCGTTAACATCAAATTGCAGGGGAAGCCGACGCCTGAGACCGTCGAAGCGGTGCGGACGCTGTTACAGTCAAAACCTGGCGCAACACCCGTTTGTCTCCTCGTCGAATCTGGTGGAAGTTTGCGTCGTATTGAAACAGAATATCGTGTGAGTCCAACCGAGAGTTTGATTCACGAACTCGCAAGTCTTGTGGGAGCGCAGAATGTGGAGGTGGAGAAATAAGAGAGGCGACAGAAGCGACAAAGGTGTCAGAGGCGACAGAGGTAAGGGAAATCGTTTCCAAAAACTTCTGTCGCTTTTGTTGCCTCTGACACCTCTGTCGCTTTTATGTTACAATACACACATATGGCCATCAAAAAAGTCGCAACACGCAAGCGCGTTCCTGTTAAACGTGTAACACGTGTTGTTGCAAAAGAGGAATATGAAACACCTGTGTCGCACTCGCATGCGATCGCGGTTCCACTTATTTTATATCGCCGCATTGCCCTTGCGTTTATTATTGTTGTTGCGGCCGTGCTTTTGATTGTGATGTATTTGTCTACCATGCAGGCAACCATTCGCATCAAACCGATTGCAAAAGAATTTTCCTCAGATCTTATTGTTCACACAGCTGCAAGTCCCATTGATGACACAGAAATCCATGGAGCTGTTCTTTCTGGAACCATGACAAAGACAAAAACATTTTCTCCAAGCGGGACAGGAGCAAAAAAGGTGGACGGGATCGCAAAAGGAACCGTTGTACTTACAAATAAGACAAACGCTCCTCAATCCCTCATTGCAACCACACGTTTATTATCCAGTACGGGAGTTTTGTTTAGACTTCAAAAAACAGTTGTTGTACCAGCAAATGGTACGGTAAGTGCAGAAGTGTACGCAGATAAACCAGGATCTTCTGGTGATGTCCCTGCCGGACACTTTACGATTCCTGGATTGAATGAAATAAAACAAGCTTCGATCTTTGCAGACAGCAAGGTTGCGTTTTCTGGAGGTGTAGAAACAATCACTGTTGTTTCTAAGGAAGAGCTGGAAAAATCTGTCGATGTTTTGAAAGAAGAAATTTTGAATGAAGCAAAAGATCTCCTTCGTGCTCAAGCTGGAACAGGATTTGATGGGGAAGTTTTTACAGCAGAAATTACAAATAAAAAAACAAGCATTCAGCCAGACACAGAAGCAAAGTCTTATGATGTAACCCTTTCAGAAACAGTGGTGGGTGTGTTCTATGATAAGACCGCGCTTAAAAAATTGTTCACGCTTCACTTGTATGAGGGGTTAGGACAAGGACAAGATTTTTCCGGAACAAACGTAGATAACATGGAGGTCACCATCGATCAATATGATGCTTCCCAAAAAGTCGCAAGTATTCATGCGCACATGGATGGAAAAATGACCATTACAAGAACAAACAAAGCTTTGGATGTTTCCCGATTTGTTGGGTTGAGTGCGGATGATGTTCGTAAGAAGCTTGTGGCAGAGGGGGTTGCCGAATCTGTCACTGTGGACTTTTTCCCGTTTTGGTTGAATAAGATTCCGCGCCTGAAAGATCATGTTTACATTGAGTTTCAATAGTCTGATAAAAACCCTGCACATGCAGGGTTTTTAAGTTGACGAATCAGAAATGGGGGGTTATTCTAAAAGGGCAATGAAGAAGGACACACATGTTTCTTTGCCCAAAAGAGATTGAGAACCTTGGCTGTAAGTTCTCGAGGCACCAAACAAACACGTACAACCTTTGGAGCAATCTGATTCAAAAGAGAGGCTTGTGAGGGAGAAATCCTCACAGCAATTCGGGTGGAACCGTCCGTGAATAAATTTACATGGATCCCGATTCAACTTAATTAAGATGAATCGGGTTTTTTATTTCCTGTCATTCTGAACGAAGTGAAGAATCTCTTATTTCAACGCGAGATCCTTCGCTCAGCTCAGGATGACACAAACGCATATGACACAAGATCAACTAGAACATCGCAGACATTCGCTTGCGCACTTGCTTGCAGCAGCGGTTATGGAGCTTTGGCCAGACACCAAACGCACCATTGGTCCAGCCATTGATGATGGGTTTTATTATGATTTCGAATTTTCGAAACAAATCACAGAAGAAGATCTTCCAAAGATTCAAGCAAAGATGAGAGAGATTCTTCCATCATGGAACAAATTTGATCGTGAAGAAGTTTCTGTAGAAGAAGCAAAGAATGTGTTTTCATCGAATCCATACAAACTCGAACTCATCGAACAATTTTCTGGAGAAGGGCAGACACTTACTTTCTACAAATCCGGTTCATTTAAAGATCTTTGTCGTGGTGGGCATGATGAAGGAATTTCTGATGTGGATCCAGAATCTTTTCAGCTGTCGAAAGTAGCAGGTGCGTACTGGCGCGGAGATGAGAAGAATCAAATGCTGACACGTATTTACGGTTTGGCTTTTGCAACAAAAGAGGAACTCGATGCGCACCTTTTGATGCTTGAAGAAGCAAAGAAGCGTGATCATCGCAAATTGGGAGCTGAGCTCGAACTCTTTGCCTATTCTCCGCTTGTCGGATCCGGACTCCCGATGTTTACTCCACGTGGAACCGCCATGCGTGAGGCACTCACCGGATTTGTGACTGCGCTCATGAAACCGCACAAATATTCTCGTGTGTGGATTCCGCACATCGCAAAATCCGATCTCTACAAAACATCTGGGCACTGGGACAAATTTGCGGACGATATTTTTCATGTCACAAGTAAAAAGACCGATGATCAATTTGTCTTAAAGCCAATGAACTGTCCGCATCACACGCAAATTTATGCGTCCAAGATGCGCAGCTATCGCGATTTGCCGTTGCGCTTCGCGGAGGCAACAACGGTGTATCGCGATGAGAACACAGGACAACTCGCCGGCCTCACACGTGTTCGATCCATCACACAGGACGATGCACACGTATTTGCTCGCCCAGATCAAGTGAAAGAAGAAGTATTGAAGATCTACGACATCATCACAAAATTTTACGCAGCATTCGGCATGCCACTTCGCATCCGTTTATCCGTCGATGATCCAGAACATCCAGAGAAATATCTTGGTGGGGCAGAGGTTTGGACAAAAGCGGTGGCAGCACTCAAAGACATGTTGACCGAGCTTGGTCGCGACTTTGAACTCGGTGTTGGTGAAGCAGCGTTTTACGGACCAAAGATCGATTTTATTGCAACAGATGCAATCGGACGAGATTGGCAATTAGCAACGGTTCAGCTCGATTTTAACCTTCCAGAGCGCTTTGAATTAGAGTTCCATGATGCAGACGGCCAAATCAAGCGCCCAGTCATGATTCACCGCGCCATTCTCGGAAGTGTCGAACGATTCATGGGAGTTCTCATCGAACACTACGCCGGCGCCTTTCCGTTCTGGCTCGCACCTGCGCAAGTGCGCATCGCAACTGTAAGTGAAGCATTCATTCCGTTCGCGGAAACAATACTGGCTGAGCTTGTCGAAGCTGGAGTACGTGCCGAGCTCGATGACTCAAATGAGAAAGTTGGAAAGAAAATTCGCGATGCTGCAACCGTGAAAGTGCCATGGACGATCGTGATCGGACAGAAAGAAGTGGACGGGGGAGACTTCAAAGTAAACGTCTTCGGACAAACAGAAGACATCATGATTGCCGCAAGCGAACTTATCGCAAAGGCTGTTGATGCGTCAAAGTTTCCAATCGTTTAAATAAAAAATACACCCAAGTGGGTGTATTTTTTATTTAAACCAAACCTTGTGGTCCTTTGTCTTGATACGCTTTTTCTGTACGTGTTCTTGCTGTATCAGCTGCATTACTTACCGTTCTTGCTCCTTCTTTTCCTGTTGTTACAAATTGACCTTGGAGTTTATTGATTTTATCCAATAAATCTTTTCGTGTACGATTTTTTCCGCCCGTAAGACGACTAAGGAATCCAATTTTTGGATTTGTAACTTCTTCCCACGTTGCCGGAAGTCCGTTACTTAATCGATTTTCAGCAGAAAGTCCGTTGAAAATTGCTTTGTTGAACGCGATCGTTTCTGCTGTGTGCATCGGATCTCCGATTTCTCGCGCGAGATCAATTGTTGAAGTTTCTGAAGCGATTGTGTCAATTTGACGTGAGAATTCTGTATTTTGTGTCATTTGATCTGCGCCTGGTTGGTTCCATGATTCAGATCCAGGGAGAGGTAACTCAGGAGCGACCATTTCATCTTTCGGAAGATCGATTCTTAATTCTCTTTTCAGGTCTCCTAAACCTTTCGCTCTTGCTCGGTTCTGTGCATCTATGAAGGAAAAAGGTTTTCCCGCTTCTGCTTCTTCATCCATGATTTCTTGGGTGTGTTCTTCGATAGAGAGTTCTTTCGCCCCTGGTTTTTCTCCACCCGCAATCCATTCGCCAAACTTGGGCATGTCCCCAAAACGACTTTTTGGTTGAATGATCGGCATTTCACGCACGTCATTCTTTGTATTTTGTTCTTTTTCAACATAAAAGTCCAAAACTTCTGCGAGTTTGCTTGGGTTTCTGAGTTCTGGAACACCTGCTTGAACCATTGCAAAATTGAACATTTCTTCTGCGAATTCTTTGTTGTCTCCAACATCGACTTTTGTGCCATCAGAAAGTTCAATCACGTATTGTCCATCTGTTCTATACACCTCAAGTTTTACGCCTCCCACATTTGCTTTACGTTCAAGAAATTGGGTGCGCTCAACGTTTGCATCACGTTGAATGAGTGGCGCTTCATACGATGATTTTATGATCGGCATTTCACGCACGTTGTTTTCTGAAGTGGATGGCTGTTGGTCTGACTGATCTGCAAGCATGTCTGGCGTTACTACCGGCATCTCAACACGACGTTGTGACGCATCTGTTGGATTATTAACGGCTTTTTTTTGTTTAAGCCAAGCTTCATAACCACTTTCATCACGATTTATCCATTGTCTGCCATGTTCCTCATCTGTGAGCGTGCTTAGATATTCCTTAAAGAGTCGTGCTTGTTCATTTTCAGCAGCTTCTGGATTCGCAAGCATGTCCGGCGTTATAACCGGCATATCAACACGTTCTTGTCCTTTTGAAGGCTGCATTCCTGCACCGGCGATATCAGGTGGTGCAATTGTGTCCATTTCACGTGCGTGGTTTGTTTGATTTTCTTTACGTGCTGCCACACGGGCTATTGCCGCTTCTTGGAGTGTTATCGATTCTTCTCGTGTAAATTCACGCCCCGCAGCCTTCGCTGCGAGCTTTGCGGCTTGGCGATCTAAAAAGAATTGGTCATCGAGTTCTTCGACTGGAGTAGGTTTGTATGTGTCTGCCACCACCTGATCTCCAATAGCACTTTCGCCAATGGTGTGGATGGGATCAGGAACGGATTCTACTCTAGATGTAGAAAGAGAAGGTTTGCTCAGCTTGGTTTTTTCTATGGCTGTTTGTTCGCTGAAACGAATGTCTTCTTCTTCATCGTTTAAATCACTGATAAATTTTTGTGTTTCGACAAAAATTTTTGTCACATCTTTTTCTTTTTCTGATAGTTCTTTTACAAAGTCAAAAACGCGTTTCGCTTGTTCTGGATTTCTGGAAATTGGAATGACTTGGTCATAAATTTCTAGTTTTCTTTGTTCTTCTGTTGGAGGATAAGGAATTTGAGGAAAGTAAATTTCATAATCTGAACTCTTCCAACGGGCTGCAAATTCAATACCTGTTTTTGATACAGCGCTTTCACGATATGCTCGCTCTGGACCTGTATATTCTAAGCGTTGAGGATTTACCCCAGCTTCAACGCGTGCTTTTGGATCTTGTGCGTTTGATTGTTCTAAACTTTTATCCCATGGCCCGTCTTCTTCCTCGTCTGTTGCAAGAATTGTTGGAGTGCCACGCATTTCAGATAATGGAACGGGGGTTGCATCTTTTATATCCATTGATCCTGCATCAAACTCTTCGTCATCGTCTCTGTTGGATGCTGGTGCGTGGAGCACTTCTAAACTAGAAATGGTTGTTCCATCTATGAGTTTACTTTCAATATCGAATGGTGTTTTTTCTACATTGCGAATTTGTCGTTCGAGGGCTCGGATGTTTCTGCCGATTTGTTTGATCTTGGTACCGATTTCAGATGTCATTGGCAATTTATTCAGTTGTCCTGTCCAGTAGGCTTTTTCACCTTTAAGACTTCTGATGGATTTCTTTTGTTCATTTATTTTTGCAGAAATAACATCTTTATTTTCCAATAATTCCTGAACGATTGCGTTCAGGGCATTTGGATTCTTTTCAATCATCTGCATGGCACGTTTTAAAACCTCTTGTTTGACAGAAGGTTCTGAAAACATCTGTAAGATTTTTTTTCTATCTGGATCTTCTGGTGAAAGTTGTGCAACACTCGCCTCAGCGAATTTGTCGTAGTTTGCCGTTTGTTCTTTTTCTTGTTTCTTTTGCATTTTTGCAAGCTCTTTACTTGCATTTTGATCTTCAACAGAAGCAAGATTTTCATGTTCTGGAGCGTATACCCCTTGCTCTCGTCGGGCGCTTGATGGCATAAAGTTGTGTTTAGATTGAATTGTAAAAATTATACCATAATTCATGGGTGTTGAGCATGATATGTTGACAAATTCAAAAACCATGCTAAGCTGCGATGTTCCTATCAAAGGGGGTTTATCATGGGGACGATGACATCTCTTGTGCGGCGAGAGTATCTGAAACACTTTTCTGCTGCGCCCGCTTTTGTAGATTACTTAGAACGGCGCACCATTGCTCTTGGCGGAACCCTTGAGTTTGCCAGATGGCTAAGTTGTGCGTTGTTGGCGTATGTACCAAACCAACAGCCTCATTTTGTCTCAGATGAATCTGTCAAAAGATTGGGATGCGATTTAAAACGTGAGTCTGTTTGGCGATTGTCGAGTAATCTCTCGTTTGAGGAAAAACTTCGCCAATCGTTTGCAAACCTGTTTTTTTTACAGACGCTCAATCAGCACGTTCCTTCGGTCGTACTGACAAAATCCAAATCCAGAGCATATGTTCTTTTATTTGTTTGTGCCTGTGCAATGCTCACAGAATCAACAAATGATCCATGCGCACAAGCCTCGTAATTCTCAAGGACTCTATCAGAAGGGTTCTTTTTTCTTTCTGCTTGGATTGACAAAATGCTTCATTTCGAGTACAGTTTTGCCGCCGTTCAACAGATGGGAGGAGTGGGCAATGACAAGCAATTCAGAATACAGTCGTGGTCGGAAAGAAAGTCCTGCGAGTCGCTTCAAGAAAGGAAAGCATAGGACAAACGCAGCTCTCAATGCTATTCTCAAACATCCATTTTGGGGGCAGTTCCCAAAAGCTTTTTCGAATGGGATTGATTGGGTTGATGAGTTTTTTGAAAGGGCCGAGTTTGACGAAGCCCTTGCAGATCGTGTTGCGTGCGCACTTCGCCTTGTGATAGAGCATGGGAAGTTTGGGGAGTCTGAGCAAGTGTTCTTGAATGCGGCTCGTTCTGAGTTCCATAAAGAGAAGAGCTTCTTTCAGACAACGATCGATTTTGTTTCTGTCGTTGTCGGCTCCGCTAATCCGGATGACAAAAAAACACCCACGCAAGTGCGTGATCATCTTGATCTTGTTTACTTTGTTTACGTTGCGGCACGCGACAAGCCTGAATTGTTGGATTATCTGAATGACAGTGAGTACAGGCAACTTGATCCTTCCGCGGTTGATAAACCTAACATCGACAAGCTCCTCTATGAGCTCGTAGAGAAGAAGCTTTTGACGCGGCGGAGTTACATCAATGTTGTTAAAGACATGGTTCCTTCGCTACGTACAAAATGGACGACAGATCGGTGCGATGAAGCTCGGCGCCTGTTCGATAAAGTCGGATACCTCGAGAACACTGGGCTTGCAGAACTTCGTCACGACACCGATCGTTATCGTGAGAAATTCCCGAAGATCGCTGCCAAAGTGGCGGCTTCTGTCCATACGCTCCGTCTCATGTATACGGAAGAAATAGCGCTCCGCTTCGAGTTTGGGTGCTATACAATGCACATCGCTCTCACTTCGATTCATGCTTAGACCCTCTCCTGAGGGTCTTTTTTATTGATCGATCTCATAAAAAGATCGCTTTCTCACGCTGCTCTTCGCAATGACAAAATAAGCCTTTTCTGTTAATCTTCCCATCGTTATGTCAGACACAAAACCAAAATATCATCTCCTTACCTTCGGTTGTCAGATGAATAAAAATGACTCTGAGCGAATGGAAACCATTTTGCGTGGGTTAGGTTTTGATTCAACAGATATTCCAGAAGAAGCAGATTTGATTTTAATGAACACATGTTCTGTTCGCCAGCAGGCAGAAGATCGTGTGTTTAATAAGGTTCGGGATTTTGAGAAGATCAAAGAGATAAATCCAAAACTCATTATTGGAATCACGGGGTGTATGGCA
>CAIKXH010000038.1 GCA_903831335.1 Candidatus Uhrbacteria bacterium
CGATCTATTGATTCTAAAGACTTGAAAATTGAGGCAACAACCTCAACAGGTGCTGGTGGACAGAGTGTTAACACAACCTATAGTGCTATTCGCATCACCTATCTCCCAACCGGACTCATGGTGTACTGCCAAGATGAGCGCTCGCAAAAACAAAACAAAGAGCGCGCTTTGTCTATTATTCGTGCACGTGTTTTTGCCCAAAGACAAGAAGAAGCACAAAAAAAATTAGATGAAGCGAGGCACAAACAAATCGGAACCGGAGATCGCTCAGAAAAAATTCGCACCTATAACTTTCCCCAGGACCGTGTGACAGATCATCGCATTCACAAAAACTATCACAATATTCCTGGAATCATGAATGGAGCACTTGCGCCGCTCATGGAGGATCTCAAGCAAGCAGAAATTCGCGCACAACTCGGAGAAGCTCCTGTCTCAGACACAGATGAGGAAAGCGAAGATTAATATGCAGGCGGTCATTCTTTGTGCCGGACTTGGCACGCGCCTTCGCCCCCTCACACTCACAACACCAAAAGCTCTTATTCCCATTGGGAACAAGACACTTATTGAGCACACACTTAATGCACTTCCAAGTGTTATTGATGAAATTTTTATTGTTATCAATTATTTAGGCGATCAAATCAAAGCGAAAATTGGGAATGAGTACCACTCAATTCCTGTTCGATACATCATGCAAGATCCATTAAACGGAACAGGTGGTGCAATGGATGTGCTGAAAGACCGCCTCCACGATCGTTTTCTTGTTCTAAATGGGGATGATTTATACCCATACAAATCTCTTGAAGAAATGACGCGCTTTACCACGTCCATTTTGCTTCGCCCAACAAGCAAGCACCTCATGAACGGAGCAAAACTTAACCAACACGATCAATTCATTGGACTTACAGAATCAACAGACTCTGAAAGCTACCGTGTTTGTGGTGCTTACATCCTAGATCAAACCTATTTCACCATTCCTCCTGTCAAAATTGAAGGGAGCGAACACGAAGAATACGGACTTCCCCAAACACTCGCCGTACTCGCAGCCAATCACCCCACCAATGTAATCATGACAAACGAATGGTTTCCCATTGGGACCCCAGAAGAACTGAAAGACGTAAAAAATGCCTATTCTGAAAAAAATACATAAGTTGGTTATCCACAGCGTCGTTTGAGGCTGTTTTTTTATTGCTTTATTATTAACTAACCTTCAACTGATGTCACAGACAAACGTATGGTGGTCCAAAAGCTTCGGCTTCGGATCGGGAGAATTAACTCCTATACACGAGCTTACTCGTGTAAAGATCTTCGGATCTTACCTGCCAAGTTCATGACTCGTTGACTGGGTGACTTATTTCGGACAGAGCGCAAGCTCGTCGTTCCTCGGAACCCTAATGGCACTCGTGTCATTACCGATCGAACCCGTTCGAAGTCTGTTACCAACCTCCAAAGTGGAATTCGCTCAAGTTCAACGTTCACACGTAGCAGTCCAGTCGCAAGACACACGGATTTGCAAACGCAAAAGGTCCTAGGCCTTGAACAACAGATACGAGCACGCAAAAAGCGACCTAATACCTCGCTCATGCATCGGAAGAGCTACGCGCTCAACCTATCCACTTTCTCGATGACGCCCTCAGAAGCACCATCATTGAGTTGCGACCCAGAGGGTTTCTCGTCTAGACAAAAGCCAATCTCGATCAACTGAACGCAACACGCCGACAGAAGATCTTGACCACGCCTCGTCAAAACGAGAACCCTCTGGATTCGCAGGAATCTTATTACCACTCGCTCTTTCTTCCACTTCTCACACACCAGCCCCTCTCTCCCTGAGACTCACCCGAGTCTCTCTTTTTTTTATTTGGAAACGTTTGAGGTACAGATTACAAATGGCTGCATACAAATATACAGATTTTGGCAACTTGCTTTCAAATCTGTATATCTGTATCTTCTATCTGTAATCTGTACCTCAAACGTTTCCAAGATGACCATTCTTGAAGCTCTTCAGTGGGCAAATCTCAAACTCAAAAAAGCGAATATAGAATCGCCCATGCTAGATGCGGAGCTACTCCTTGCATCTGTTTTAGATGTGCCAAGATCCTGGATCTTTGGACATATTGCTGATGATCTCAAAATCCATCACGAAGAAAAATTCCACACCCTTGTAGATCGTCGCATCAAGCATGAGCCTATTGCCTATCTCATTGGAAAGAAAAGTTTTTTTGGACGAGATTTCTTTGTTGACCCTTCTGTTCTTATTCCACGCCCAGCAACAGAAACCCTTGTTGAGCATGCTCTAGAAAAATTTGCCGCGTGCGATAAAGAAAAAACACTATTTGTGGATGTTGGAACAGGATCTGGCGCCATTGCCGTCACACTTGCCACAGAAACACAAACTCCTGTTCTTGCTATTGATATTGACCATTCTGCTCTTGTCATCGCAAAACGAAACGCACACACATTTTCCGCAGAGGAACACATAGACTTTCAACAAGGATCTCTCCTTGATCCCCTTATTCATCTTTATGAAAAAATTCGTGCATCCGGAAATGCGAATATTTCTTCTGTTTACCCATTTAAGGAAATAATTATTTGTGCAAACCTCCCTTATCTTACGGTTGCCCAAATGAACACTCTGGACCTGGATGTACGATTTGAACCAGTGCGGGCACTCGTTGCAGGTGTTGATGGATTGAATGCCTATTGGGACCTATTCCGCCAACTCAAAAAAAATCGAGCACATCTTTCGCGACATATCACCACCCTCATTGAGGTGGACCCGGAACAAGCAAGTCGTGCAACACAACTCATCCAACACTATTTTCCAGAAGCAATCATTCGTACAGAAAAAGATCTTCAAGAGAATAACAGAATCATTATTGCTGAGCTGTAAAATTCCTAACAAAAAATCCCAAGCTCCAAAAATCTGGAATTTGGGTTTTTTTCATTTAGTACTTTCCTACTCAGTTGTCAGCTGTGATTCATCTTCAATAACTTCGATCCATGTTTTCCCCGGATTCATTTCTACCTCCACATCATTTTGATCATAAAAACGTAAACGTTCCGATGATGTTGGTTTTTTCCAGACCACCTTTGTCTTTTTTCCATCCTGGAAAAGATAAGCGGTCCCCTGCCCCACAGTTCTTATTTGTCTTCTACCAACAGTATCAATAACGTCAACATCTGTAAGAAGAACGACAACATTCTGTGCA
>CAIKXH010000039.1 GCA_903831335.1 Candidatus Uhrbacteria bacterium
TCAAACTTCATTATTCGCTTTTTCCCCCTATGCCTCATAAATATATTTTCGTTGTTGGTGGTGTGATGTCTGGTGTTGGAAAAGGTGCGGCAACCGCATCGCTTGGTCGCGTTCTGCAGGAAAAGGGATATAAAGTGACGGCCATAAAAATTGATCCATACATCAATGTGGATGCTGGAACCATGAATCCTGTTGAGCACGGAGAAGTTTTTGTTACCGTTGATGGGGACGAGTGTGATCAGGATGTTGGAAATTACGAACGTTTTTTGGAAACGTCGATTTTGTCTATCAACTACATGACAACAGGCCGTGTGTATCAAAGCGTGATTCAGCGTGAGCGAAATTTGGGATATGGCGGAAGAACGGTTCAAGTTGTTCCAGACGTTCCAAATGAAGTGATTGAACGCATTGAAAATGCTACAAAGCGTGCAAATGCGGATTTTACTCTGATCGAGATCGGGGGAACGGTTGGGGAGTATGAAAACATTTTGTTTCTGGAAGCAGCCCGATTAATGCGCATGAAGTATCCGGATCGTGTTCGCAACATTCTTGTGAGTTACATGCCTGTTCCAGGCTCGCTTGGGGAAATGAAAACAAAACCAACCCAACAAGCGGTTCGTACCATGATGGCTGCCGGATTATCACCAGATTTTGTGATTGCACGTTCAACGTTGCAGATCGATGAACCTCGCAAGGCAAAACTTGCCATGTTCTCAAACGTGCATGCAGATCAAGTGATTGGCTCACCAGATGTAAAATCGATTTATGAAATTCCGATCGTTTTTGAAAAACAGCAATTTGGAGAAAAGATTTTGAAATCATTTGGAATGCCTGAAGCTCCAACAAAAAAAGTGGTGAAATGGAAAAAACTTCTTTCTAGCATTGAACATACAAAAGGAGATGTAAAGATCGGTGTCATCGGAAAATATTTTTCCACAGGAGATTTCACTTTGTCGGACGCGTATATATCGGTCATTGAGGCGATCAAACATGCGTCGTGGGCAAATGGCAAAACGCCAAAACTCGTCTGGTTAAATTCGGAGGCGTATGAAAAATCACCTGCGAAGTTAAAAGAGTTGAATGATCTTGATGGGGTTGTTATCCCGGGAGGATTTGGTTCAAGAGGAATCGAAGGAAAGATTAAAGCGATTCGTTATTGTCGCGAAAACAAGATTCCATATCTCGGACTTTGTTATGGAATGCAATGTGCGGTAATCGAGTACGCTCGAAATGTATTGAAATTGAAGGACGCGAATACTACTGAAATCAATTCAAAAACAAAACATCCCGTGATTCACTTGCTTCCAGGACAAGATGAAAAAATCAAAGAGGGAAGTTATGGTGGAACACTGCGTCTTGGTTCATACCCATGTAAGCTTGCAACGAACACTACAGCTCGAAAGGCTTACGGATCAGCGATGGTTGATGAACGACACAGACATCGTTACGAATTTAATAATGAATATCGTGAAGCTCTTGAGAAAGCAGGGCTTGTGATTTCAGGGGTTAATCCAGACCAAGATTTGGTTGAGATTGTTGAGCTGAAGAATCACCCGTTCTTTGTTGGGGTTCAGTTCCATCCAGAGTTTCAATCAAGACCACTCAGCCCACATCCGTTGTTTAAGGCGTTTGTGAAAGCGGCAATGAAAAAATAAGAGAAAAAATCGCCATGAAATTGGCGATTTTTTGTTAGAACGGTTGACAAAACCGCGTTTTTGTGGTATATTTATTTGTCTCAAATAGGATTTTCATCCGTCCTTGAGGCACAGAAAGAAGGGAATTGTGAAGGGCGTTCCTTCCAAAAGAGAATGTATTTCTATTTCCCGTCGTTTCACGACGAGGAGGGTTCATGGAAACTGTTTGTAAGCTGTTCGCTCTGTTCGGGCTCGGTTACCTGGCGTTCCGGATGTTCCGCTCGCACTATGGCAACTTTGCCAAGGCGGCCGGGTTCTTTGTGGCCTTGTTCCTGTGCGGAGCAATTCTGTCACATCCGGGCCTCGATATCGTGGCCATGGTGTGCGGAACGGTCGGGCTCGCAATCGCGGTGATTGCGTGTCTGGATCGCTGGCATGCGGAGTGGTGGCAGATTGCTGTCCCTCTTGTGCTCGCGTTCACGATCGGTTTGTTCATGTGGTCTTCCGTCATCTTCGGAACCACTTCGATCATGCCGACGCTCCCAACGTTCCCAACGGCCCCGATCGCTGCGCCGTCGACAACGCCCGCACCATCGGCACCCCCTTCCGGAACGCCGACTCGCTCGCGTTCTCGTTCGGCTCCTGTCGAGGACGAGTGTGACCTCTACAAGGACTACTCACCCTCGGCGCGTGCGCGTCTCGGCTGCCCCTAACCTCCGACCCAAGTTTGCTCTGCAAGCTTGGGTCTTTTCTTTGCTTATTGGTTGTTATTGATGAGAATGAGAGATTCCACGAGTTTTTGAACAAGGAAATGTGCTCTGTTTGGGATGGTGGTGTAAATAACTTGACGTAAATCAGCTTTTTCTTTATACTTCCCGACGAATCAAACATTTAATATTATCACCCTATGGCACATAAGAAAGCCGGAGGTAGTACCGCCCTGGGACGCGATTCGAAAGCAAAGCGTCTAGGCGTAAAAATCTCTGACGGCCAAATCGCAAAAGCAGGACAAATTCTTGTTCGCCAACGCGGAACTAAAATTCACCCTGGACTAAACGTTAAGAAAGGGAAGGATGACACTCTGTATGCTGGTGTTGAAGGTATCGTAAAGTTTTCTCAGAAACAAAAGGAGAATTTTCACGGAGTGCTTTCAAAACGCAAGTTTGCAAACATTGAAGAAAAAAAATAACGTGGCGTGCCACGTTATTTTGGTATATAATCCTATTACTATGGATGAAGAAATTCTCTTAAAAATCGAAGCTGTTTTAACTTCTGTTCGTCCAGCGCTTCGTATGGATGGCGGAGGAATTGAGTTTGTGAGCTATGATGCGGAAAAAGGAATTGTTGGGGTAAAAATGCAAGGTGCGTGCGTAGGGTGTCCTATGTCTGAGATTACTCTTAAGATGGGGGTGGAGGCTGCATTGAGAGATGCTATTCCATCTATCACAGAAGTCGTTTCTGTCTGATTACATGAAATTTTCCAAACGTGTTCAATATTTTTTTGCAGACACAAGAGAAATGCTCCACATCAAGCTGTATGTTTGGTGTGTTGTTTTTTCTCTCGTGCTGTTGGCTTTGAATCTTGCTTTACCCATATGGCGTATTGCCCCATTGGCCTCTGTAAGACCTTATATTCCACTGCACTATAATATTTATCTTGGGGTGGATCGATTAGGACCATGGAATCAAATTTTTCTTTTACCAATTTTGGGTTTTGCTCTTTTTGTTTTCAATCTTGTTTTACAAACCATTGCATTTCGCAAAGAGAAACTCCTTGCGAGTATGGTTGCAATTGCCACTGTGTTGATTGAGGCATTGTTGCTGTGTGCCATGGCTCTTATTGTTCTTCTCAATTTATCGTATGCCGCTTAAATCGTTTGAAATTGTTCGCATTTTGTTATTGAGTTCCATTGCGTTTTTGTTTGCATTTGCGTGGGCTCCTTTGCTGGTTCAGTTATTGAAGAAATGGAAGATGGGTAAGTCTATTCGGACCATTGCGGATGCTCCTGTCTTTGCAAAGCTGCACGCAAAAAAACAAGGAACACCAACAATGGGAGGTTTGTTGATTTGGGGAACGGTTCTTTTTCTTGCTGTTGTTTTTTCTTTGATTGCTCCGTATGTGAGTGCGGATTCCATGCTCGGACATTTAAATTTTCTTTCCAGATCAGAGACTTTGTTGCCACTTGGTGTGCTTGTTGCCTCGGCCCTTGTTGGATTGGTGGATGATTATTTTAATGTGAAAGGTATTGGTCCAAAGGGGGGCGGACTTCGCATGAGGCACCGGATCATTGTTTATACCGTGATTGCCGCTGTTGGGGCATGGTGGTTTCGTACAAAACTTGATTGGGATTTTTTTCACGTTCCGTTTTTAGGAGATTTCCATATTGGCATGTGGTATGTTCCGTTTTTTATTTTAGTGATTGTTGCGACAGCATTTTCAGTAAATGAAACTGATGGTCTTGATGGTCTTGCGGGAGGGACGCTCATGACATCATTTGCTGCGTACGCCATCATTGCCTTTTCACAAGGAAGATATGATCTTGCTGTTTTTTGCGGGGTGATTCTTGGTGCGCTTTTGGCATTTCTTTGGTTTAATATTCATCCTGCAGCATTTTTCATGGGAGACACAGGGGCGATGTCTCTTGGAATTACGCTTGGTGTTGTAGCCATGCTAACGAACACGGCATTTGTTTTGCCAATTATTGGATTGGTTTTTGTGTTGGAATCGTTGTCTGTGATCGTTCAGTTATCTTGGAAAAAGATTTTCCATAGAAAATTATTGAAATCGTCACCTTTTCATCATCATCTTGAGGCCATTGATTGGCCAGAACCACAAATCGTTATGCGTTTATGGGTTGTTTCAATGGTTTCAGCAGCGCTCGGTGTTGCGGTTGTTTTGCTTGATGCGTTGAAGTAAGCGAAAAAGTGAAAGAGTGAAAAAGTGTAGGTACTTTCTTTTTCATTTTTATAAAAAACATTCTTCTTCCTTCACTTTTTCACTCTTTGACTTTTTCACTCCTTCCCTATGGAAGCAAGAGAACGTGGAACAATTGATTACGGACTTCTCGGAATTGTTTCTGTCATGATTGTGTTTGGGCTTATTGTTCTTCTTTCTGCGTCTTCGCCAAATGCCTATAAACAATTTGGAGATAGCTACTATTTTTTGAAGCACCAAATTATTTTTGGATTGATTCCTGGGATTGCGGGTTTGATCGTTTTTTCACGTATTCCTTATACAGTTTGGAAGAAGTATGCGTGGAATTTGTTGCTTGTTTCGATTGGTCTATTGCTCCTCGTTTTCATTCCGGGATTTTCTGCCGGATTTGGAACATCACACAGTTGGATTTCTGTTTTTGGATTGTTTTCTGTCCAGCCTTCTGAAATCGCCAAACTGACGTTTTTGTTTTATCTCGCCGGTTGGCTTAGTTCGCGTGATGAGCGTGGGGTGCGCGATATGAATACGGGCTTTATTCCATTCTTATCCGTTCTTGGAATCATTGCTCTGCTCATGATCTTGCAGCCAGATACAGGGAGTATGACAATTCTTGCAGCCATGTCCCTTATTGTATATTTTGTGGCAGGTGCGCCGATTTCTTACGTTGCTGGTTTGATTGCGGCTGGTGCTGCGGGAATTTTGCTTCTTGTGAAGATTTCGCCTTATCGTGCCGAGCGCTTCACAACTTTTTTGCATCCAGAATTAGATCCACAAGGAATTGGATATCATATTAACCAAGCTTTGCTTGCGCTTGGGTCTGGTGGATTCTTTGGATTCGGATATGGACACTCCAGACAAAAGTTTCAATACCTGCCTGAGGTAGCAGGAGATTCGATTTTTGCCGTTATTGGGGAAGAGATGGGATTTCTTGTGGCTGTGTTTGTCATCGGAATGTTCTTAGTTTTATTGTGGCGATTAATTGAGATTGCAAAACGTTCACCAGATAAATTCTCAAAATTTATTGTGATCGGTGTTGCCGCATGGATTGTTGTGCAAGCGTTTGAGAACATTGCCTCTATGGTTGCCCTTATGCCTATCACGGGCGTACCATTGCCATTCATTAGCTACGGAGGAACATCGCTTGTGATTTTGATGTGCGCAATTGGAGTGGTGTTGAATATTTCGAAGAATACGAAGTAGGGAAGTGAGAAGAGAGAAGTGAGAGGGGAAAAGTGAAAGAGTCAAAGAGTGAAAAAGTGAAGGATGGGGATTTATTTATGTCGAACATTGAATCGTATAGAGATTTACGAACATGGCGGGAGAGTAATGATTTGGTTGTGATTGTTTATTGTGTCACATCTAAGTTTCCTGTCGACGAACGATATGGACTTGTATCTCAAATGCGTCGTGCTTCGGTTTCTGTTCCGTCGAACATTGCTGAGGGAATGGGAAGAGGAACAACGAAAGATCTCATGCGTTTTCTTATAATTGCTCGTGGATCAGTACATGAATTGCGTTCTCAATTAGAAACAGTTAAATTACTCTCGTTTATCTCACCAGAAGATTTTGCTGTTTTGTCACAACGATATGCTGGACTTGATGCTGGAATCAATGCTCATATCCAGAGCCTTCTAAAAAAATAAAAGAAACTCCTTCACTTTTTCACTCTTTAACTCTTTCACTTTGCGATTTCTATGAAAATCCTCTTTACAGGCGGTGGCACTCTTGGTCCTGTTACGCCTCTGCTCGCAGTTGCGGAAGCGTGGAAAAAACTCGATACATCTGTCGAGTTTGTTTGGGTTGGAACGTCTCATGGGCCTGAAAAAGAGTTTGTTGAAAAAGAGGAAATTCGATTCGTGTCTGTTGTGACAGCACGATTGGTTCGACATATATCTGTGGAATGGCTCTGGCTTCCGTTCCGATTCGTTTTTGCGTGTTTGCAATCGTTTATTATTCTCTCTAGAGAAAAACCTGACGTGATTGCTGCGGCTGGCGGATATACGAGCGTGCCGATCGTGATCGTCGGATCCTTGATGGGAATTCCATCTTGGATTCATCAATCTGATGTGAAACCAATCATGACGAATCAGTTGCTGGCTCCGTTTGCATCGATCATCACCGTCGCTTGGGAGAAAACACGACGTTCGTTTCCAAAATCAAAAACGGTTGTTGTGGGAAATCCTGTCAGAGAAATTGTTCGACAAGGCATAAAAGCGCGCGCTGAGCTCATGTTTGGGTGTGATTCAACTAAGTCGACGGTTCTTGTGATTGGGGGTGGAACAGGATCTCAATGGCTGAATCA
>CAIKXH010000040.1 GCA_903831335.1 Candidatus Uhrbacteria bacterium
GCCCGCACAAGCTCTTCTAAATACGTTGGCGTAAAAAGAATATCCGGATTTGTGACAAGAATAAATTTATCCTCCAATTGATCTTGCCCCCAATGCTCGATGGCATAGCGCATGCCCTGATTATGCGCACCAGAAAATCCAAGATTTCTTGCATTGCGCAAAAATCGAACCTGCGGATATTTTTCTTGAACAAATGACTCCAATCCATCAGAGGATCCATTATCAATAATCAGTACTTGAAAATCTTGAAATGTCTGTTTCTGAATAGAAGCTAAAAGATCTGGAATAAATTGCATGGAGTTCCATGCAACAATATGAATTGAGATTTTTGGATACATAGGAGGAGGGTGGAAGAGTAGCTGGTAGCGAGTAGAAGGTGGCGAGGTTCTAGAAACCGTTTTCACAACCTCGCTACTTGCTACTTTCTACTTGCTACTTTTTTCGTGACATTAAATCCCAAATATTTCCCAAGCATGAGACGTGTTTGCGCATCAACTGCAGGCAAAGAACCAAACGCAATAAATGTAATTGGCAACAAGGCCCATTGCAACAACATCATAATCCATGCGTGTGGGCGCAAATGTTCTGGCCTGCGAGGGAGCAACGTCAAAGACATGGAAGCGGAAAGAAAAATTCCGATCATAGCAAGACGCATCAGTTGCTCAAGCGTAAATGGAGCTGCTTGAATAATGGCATTCGTTTGACCCTTTGCCACCCAAAGTGGCAACCAACCAAGTAAGAACATGATGATTGGTGCGGTTGCCCACGTAAACATTCCTTCCAGGTGGTTAAAAATGTAATGGAATTTTTTCTGCCAAGGAATCAGCTTATCCCGACGAAATCCATCAATCAAAAATGGCAGGTGTTCTACACCCCAAGCCCATCGGCGCATTTGTTTATACAGAGCTACCAACGATTCTGTGTAAGTCGTTCCTGTCACGGCATCCATGGAGACAGGCAAGAACATAGGTGTAACACGATAATCTCCGTGGTAATGCAAGAACGCTTGCATAAAGATTCTGGAATCCTCACTTACGATATCCTTTTGCCAAAACCCCACATCACGCAACATTTTCCAGGGCATGGAATGAGAAGAGAATGTCCAGAGTCTTTCTGAACGAGCCAGTTCTCCAAATAACCAAAACGTGGTTCCGAATGCTCCAATACGAACTGGAGCAGAAGCTGTCCAAATATTATTCGAGAACAGAGCGATTGGCTGAAATGAACTATGTGTAGGATCTGGGATAGTGCAGTAAAGATATGTGAGATAAGAAAAATACTGCGCATGAGCAATTGTATCTACATCAAACGCAGACACAATCATGTCTTCATCTTTTATTTCTGGAAATTCTTTCTGTAAAACGATTTCTGTTTGATGTCCCATCCAGTTTAAATTGGATCCTTTCCCAGACATTTCTCCAGGGAGTCCTTTTGGATGGAGTGTAATGATCATCTTTTTAAAGACAGAGCCAAATTGTTCTTGTGCGCGCTTTGCTACGACTTCAAATTGTTCACGATCCCCTTCCTCTCCCCCAAGAACAATCATCATTCGATTTGCGGGAAAAGAATTCTGCTGAAGAGAAGTAAGTGTTGTTTCAATAATTTCGTAACTCTCTTTATAGGTTGGCAAAAACACAAGATGAAACTTTGTGCTTGCTCCCTCAAGGCCCTCTAGTTTTTGCTGCCAATCAATCTTCAGTGTTTTGCGATATTTCAACCACGCAATGACCACAAACAAATTAAAATAAATCACCCGATAAAGCCACAACAGATCAAAAACAATAATAAAAATAATGACCCATAATGGTTTTGCAAAAGACAAGACGATCGCCAATAAAAACGTTCCCCAGATCACGAGGCCGGGGAACATTTCCCAAAAACGTAGTTGTCCGTAGTGGTATCGTTCCATGTTATTTTTCTGAAGAAATTTCTTTTTTCAAGCGACTCAATAATTGGGCCGCATGCTCTTTTCCTCCCAATCCAAAGGCGAGTCCACCCGCAAGTGCGAGCATAAAGACAAGTCCTGTGAACAATACACGGATCAAATCTGGAGCAATTTGCAATTGAACAAGAGCTGCCATGAAACTAAATGTCAAAATAGACCATTTCGCAATTCCGGAAAGGAATTGTGCGGAAGCAAGCTGTGCAGCCTCTACCGCAGAACGAACAACGTTCTGCACAAAATTTCCAAGCAAGATTCCCGCAAGCAAAATAATCACGGCAATAATCACGTTTGGAACAAATATCACAACCTGCTTCAAATAATCTGTTACCTCTTTCCAACCCAGAATATCTGTGGCAGCGATAAGAGAAATGATGATGA
>CAIKXH010000041.1 GCA_903831335.1 Candidatus Uhrbacteria bacterium
TCTCTCTTTTCTTTATTTTGTTCCAGGGTTATCTTGTGTTCTCTGAAAAACACAGAGTGTCCCGATTTCGGAGATGTATGATTATCATACCCACCAACAACGAGACGAAAGAAGATCATCTCATCGGATCTGCCCTCTGGTTTCACTTCAAGCATGTCTCCTTGTCTGCTTGCGAGCCTGCAAAAATCCTTAATCGATTTCAACACCTCTTTCTCTGTCAGATCAACAAGCTCATCCTCATCGGAAAAAAGCTTCCAAAATTCTCTCTGGGAAATTCCGAGGTCTTCATCGATCGTCGGACGCCAAGAAAGCGAACTTGGATTTGTGATTCTCACAGAAATAGATCGTTGAAACAGCTTGCCCCCAAGAAACTCGTGCCTTCCATAAACATCCTCAGGAATGAATGGCATCAAAATTTCTCTAGATTCAAGCACCTCACGAATAGCGGAAAGAATAGCCTGATACGACTCAGGTGAATCACGAAATTGAGAAAGATGATTTCTTTTGTGGAACTTGGAAGGAACAATCACTTCGTTCTCTGTCATGAAACACCCCATGCAGGTTAAAAACGAATACTTTGGATCCTGCCATTTATTCGTGATTACGTCAATGAAAAAAGTCGTCACAATGACGACTTTAGGTATTCAGTTACGAGGTCGCACGAGCGCGAGAAGTGCAGCACCACCAACAATGAACGCACCAGAGAGAATCCAGATGAATCCAATAGTACTTTGAGTGTTTGGATCATTTCGAATGGTGAGCCAAATGAGCAACGGAGTAATCACAAGACCGATGCGACCAAGAAAGGACTGCAAGGATCCAAATGTTGCACGGAACCCGCTTTCAACACGATGCTGAACAAACGAATCCACAAGCGGCGCAAACATACCACGACCAAATTCATGCAAAATGGCCGCAGACAATGAAACCCAAAGGCCTGTTGCAAAGCCTGCAAACATCAACCCCATCCCTGTAAACACGAGGGCTAAAAGAATCAGCTTAGATTCATCTCCCTGCGAAATCTTCAATCGGCGAACCCAAAATCCGGAGAGGGCGCATGCGAAATAGATGAGAGCCCAAACCCACGAAAGTCCGAGTGTTCCAACAAAAGGCTTGAAGTAAGGGGACCAGAAGTGATTGAATGCCACAATTCCACCACTCACGATCATCGCAAGAATCACCCACACGAGCGATCGGCTTTTTTTCAAAAGCGAAATACTTGCCCGCAAGGCCTCACGTTCACTCATTTTGTGAATAGGCTCTCCTTGGCCATTCATCCATTTGTACGTCACAAAAAACGTCATGGGTGATGTAATCATAAGCGGAATCCAAATCCATTGCGCATTCCAAAGAGCAATCAATGAACCAACTAGACCACCGATCACAATGGCAACACTTCGGACAATGGCGGATGTTGCAAACACGTGTCTGCGCTCATGATCCTTCCCTTCACGATGAAGGGCATCTGTAATCCACGCTTGCTCTGCTCCAGAAAAGAATGCCATACCAACACCAATGAAGGACTCGGAGATCAGGGCGATTCCAAATCCTTGTGCGAAAAGATATCCAATCGCACCTATCATCAGAAACACACTCCCCATTTTGAGAGACCACGCACGACTCTTCCCGTCTGCGAGCATGCCTGTTGGGAGCTCTGACAAAATTGCGACAAGCCAAAAAACAGCATTGAGCAAAGAAATCTCTCCCAGCGACAATCCAAGAGACAACAGAAACGGAGCGTATGTTGTGAATGTGCACGCGAGCCCAAAAACGCCGATTGCTTGATACACATAGTATGTCCGAGCGGCGAGCATTGTATCCTCCAAAGAACAGATCGAATCAACCGATTACGGAAAATCCGCACTCGATCACCCGACAACGACTGTGTCGACAAAGTCAGTTTGCACCAACGAACCGATCAATCGCGTAACAAAACAACCCGGTTTCCCGAGTTGATTTTGGATTGATTTGGTTTTTTGAACTTAAATCAATACATCACAACCCGAGAAACAAAAAGCTTCGCCCATATTATCGGCGAACACTGTGTGTGTTGGGATGTATTGAGAAATTAAGTTCATACTACTCACAGTAAAGCAGAAAAAACACGGTTTGTCAAGCAAAAACAGACCTTTCGGTCTGTTTTTCTTTTTACACTTTTACAAACTCACCTATCTCTTCCACAACATCAACGAATTTTACAAGTCTTCCCTCTGCTGAAATGCGCTCTTTCCATTCCACAGATTCTTCCTTCAATGATTTCTCCGAAATAAGAATACGCAGTGGAGCACCAATCAGATCTGCGTCCGCGAACTTTGCGCCTGGCGCAACATCTTCACGATCATCCCAAAGGACTTCTATGCCCTGAGCCTCGAGATCTCTCACGAGGTCATCGGCCGTACCCATAATATTTTCACGAACCGTTTCATCTTTGCTATTGAGCGTTATGAGATGAACCTGAAATGGTGCAACACTCTTTGGCCAGATCATTCCGCGATCATCGTGATTTGCTTCTACGATGGATCCGACGAGTCTCGACGTCCCAATTCCATAACATCCCATAAGAACACGTTTACGATCGCCGTTCTCGTCGACAAAGTTCAAATCAAACGCATCAGAATATTTTGTTCCAAGATCAAAGATGTTTCCAACCTCAATCCCCTTCACGGTCGATAGCACACCTCCACACTTTGGACACGCATCACCTTCCTTCAACGTGGCGACTTCTGAATTTTGTCCGAATTCGCATTTACCACATGCGAGAATAACATCCTCACCCGCTGGTGTGAGTGCTTGAAATTCATGAGAAGGATTCTTTGTAAAAATTCCACCACTTGCTTCTACGACTTTTACATTTAATCCGCAGCGGTTGTAAGCGCGAACGTAAGCTTCCAATGTTTTTTGATAAAACGCAGACAAATCTTCTTGGCTTGTATGAAAACTATACATGTCCTTCATGCGAAATTCACGACCGCGGAGCACGCCGGACTTTGCGCGAAGTTCATCACGAAACTTTGTGTTGATTTGATATGTTGCGAATGGCAAATCTTTATAGGACTTCAAAAACTTGAGCGCAAGCGGAGTCACAATTTCTTCATGACTTGCCCCGAGTGCATACTCTTTATCTGTTTGCGAATGCAATTTAAAAAGAATATCAACTGTGTCCCAACGGTTTGTTGCCTCCCAAAATTCTTTTGGCTGCAAAGATGGCATCATGATTTCAAGAGCCCCGAGCGCATTCATTTCCTCACGGACGATTTGTTCTACTTTCCGAAGAACCGCGAGTCCGAATGGAAGCCAGGTATAAACCCCGGCCATGGTTTGGTCCACAAATCCAGCCTGAACCAGAAACTTCGCGTTTGCGGAATCTGAATCAGATGGGGGTGTTTTAAAGGTTTTTGCAAAACAAGAAGAGTATTTCATAACAAGAAGATCATACCAAAAGCAAGAGAAGCCGGAAAGAGTAAAAAGTTTATCCGATCATTCGCCCTTTCCAAATAGCGATAAGCGCCTGACGAACTTTTGGGATCATATTTTCTGGCAGTTCATCAAGAGGCACCCAAAGCAATGCGTCACATTTATGCGGTTCAACAATCACAGGCTCACCTGACCAGTTTGTTGCTCGGAAATAGAAATCCACTCGGTTCCCTGTTTCATCATGAGGCAACTCATATGCCACATGAACAAACTCAAGGTCGCTTGCGAGAAGATCGACATTGATTTCCTCTTTTGCTTCACGGACCATCGTATCAACAGGAAGTTCGCCTTCATCCACATGTCCCGCTGGTAATCCATAACTTCCATCCATGTATCCTGTTTGAAAACGGCGCATGAGAAGAATTTTTCCATCACGTTCGAGGAGAAGATAAGAAGCAGGAACAGCAACGTTGTTGTGTGACATAGGCAATACTTATGGATTATATGATTTTTCCTAAATACAGAACCGGCTGACCAATTTTCCAGTGCTCTGAAACTTTTGGAAAAATAATGACTCCATCATACTCTGCGATGAGCGATTCTTCTCCAACATATCCAAGCACATCCCCTTTTTTAAATTCTTCAAACGATCCTTTTCCTCTTCCGTCTGCGTATCGAAAACCAGCTTCTGTTAAATTAATACGTTCAGTCAGTTCGAAAACGTGTCGAGACCCCCTCATGCTCCCCCTTGGTAAGGGGGAGGTAACGAGCCCTTGATCGCACAATACATTCAAAACATTTTCATAAACAGAATCGACACGTGTCAGATCTCCCACAAAACCTGTTTCATAACAGATCCCGATTCCTCCTTGAACATCAATGAATTCATCGGTTGTTACAGGCTCGCCCGCGAGAATGTAACGAGGATCTGCGAGCACACGATCACAATCAAACCAACGATAAATCTGCTCGTGTTTTTCATCTGCGAGACAACAAAGGAATGGAACAGATGGTTTATTCGTCGCATGCAAATCAATGGAGACATCTGCATTTACAAGAATCTTTGCAATCTCTTTCGCGCGTTTTCGTTCATACAATTCATCCGATTGCAAAAGAACGTCTTTTTTGAAACAGCGATTCAGATCTGCATGATCTTCACTTCCGCGTGTATTCCGTTCAATAGCACGCGGGTTTCCGAGGATTAAATAAAGCACCCCGCTTTCGATCATCTGCTGCCCCGATTCGATTGTGTGGAGCAATTTTTTTACAACCTCTATTCCCGTAAGTTCATTCCCGTGTGTTCCCCCAAACACAACAACTGTTGGTCCTATTTTTGAACCAGCACATTTCCAAATCCCTTCTCCAACAATTTCGATCATATGTTGCCTATCATAAAGAAGCTGCGTGTGTCTTGCAACTTTTGGTCATTTCCGATACTCTCGTCAGGTTCACAAAGGGGGAACCATGCTGAATTCGTTCTTTCAAAACCAGAGACAAAAAGATCTTCTGACTGTGTTTGCCACAAGTTCCATCGGAACGATCCCGGCAAACATCCTCGACAAAATTCGCACACCAGGAATCAACTATGTCTCTGGATATGACCTGAAACGTTTCGGGGATTCGTGGGTCTCTCAAGTTGTTGCTGCAACACAAGGAGAACAGCACCTTCTCACAAAGACCTCTGTTGAGCTGAAGACGGTCATGAACGAACACCACATCATCATCGCTGTCGACACGCGTCGTAAGCATGTGATTGTGGGATGCATTGCTCTGTGGCACCTCGGTGTCGATGAGTACAAAAAAGACTGGTTTGAACTTGGAACGCTTTGGGTGAAACCCGATTACCGATTCCACGGCTCGCGCCACATGCCGATCGCAGACGCATTGTACCGACGCATTCTTGCAGACAATCAAGACAAAAACATCTTGGCAACTACAACGAACCTTTCTGCTGTACACCTCGGTGCGCGGCACGGAATGCAGATGATTCCGTATCGTGCCCTTCCGCAGGAAACACACAAAGCAACCTGTGTTTGTCCAATCGAAAAAACAAAGACCAACAACAACATGCACTGTTGTCTCAAAGACACCAAATGCTTCATCCGCGTTCCTTTCCCCACATGGCAACGAATGGGCAAACCCAAGCGTACTACAGATTTTCAGACCGAAACTACCTCCTGAGCGATTCCTCGCTCTTTTTTTATTCCTTGACAAAAACACAAAAATACCATACTATTTTCGCGCTCAGGTTTAAGTTGGATCTGGGTATTCTCAAATCGATCCGAGGAATCAATGACGAATACAACTGGTTGCGCAGGCTGCCAAAAGACTATCTTCACGGAAAAGAGTTCGCCCATCTTTCTGGGCGCCAACATCGTTGGTCATGTGCACAAAGTGCCCGGCGCTGTCTCAGAGAAGGTCACACACTTCTGCATTCGCCAAGCGTTCTGGCGCCTGCGCGCAGAACACCCGACAATGATCGCCATCAGCATCGATGGCAAAATCTACAATGAAGAAAACACGCCGCCGCCGAACGCTCGCCGCCCAAGCGGCTCTGGTGCCAGCGCCCTGCGTCATGCACAGGCACAAAAACCTGGTGTTGGCAGCATCACCCACACTCTCCACCACCCTTCCCGTTCCTTCTGACGCACGCTCGTGCGTTTTTTTTATTTCCTTTAAAACAAAAATCACCTCATGATGAGATGATTTTATTTTCTCTATTCCTCATTAAGCTCCGCCTGTTTATTCTTTTTTATAAAAGCCCTTTCTGCATCTCTATCTATTGTTCGTTGTTTTACGCCCGTGGATTTGTCTCCTGCTCCCACACCCTCAGCACGAAGACGAGCTCCGGATTGTCTACTACCAATCCATGTTGCATCACCACTTTCATCCAACTCAACCTTTTGTCTTCCTGTGTTATTTGGCAAAGAATCACCAACAACACCAACGACCTCACGCCCTTCATCAACCACACTTCTTTTCATTGCCTGAATTTCCCGAGATCCTTGCCCTTCCAACACAGGAAAAAATTCGGGTCGTGGTGGTGGAGGTGGTGGAGGTGGTGGAAGTGGAATTGGAGGCAACACATCACCATCGTCATCAGGATCAATATCTCCATCATCATCTGGATCAATAATTGGTGGAGTTTCAGGAACTGGTGGTGTGTCTATGATGTCTGGAACTCGAGGTCTGACTTCATTCGGATCCACGATCGGAACTTCTGGAACACGCGGAACAACCGTTGGTATTTCTGGAATACTCGGAACTCGAGGTTTTACAATCTGAGGAACTTCAGGGACGGGAATAACGGGTGTTGTGTCTGGCCCGTTTGGAACCCTAGGAATTGTAGGATCTGGTTCTGGACCAGGAAAAGAAGGAACCAGCTCAGGACCTGGTGTTAAATGAGTTGTAGAATCTGGACGAGATTTTGATTCTGGAACTGTAGGAAATATCTCAGTCGGACGAATAAACGACGGAGTTGGTTCTGGCACAGTAGGCGGTACTGGTTTTTTTGGTTCTGGTGGAAGATCTTTATCCTTACCATCTTCGTCTTCGTCTTCCTCTTTCTTAAACGATTCATCTTCTTCGCGAGCAATGTAAGGTTCTTTATATGCATTCGTATCATCATGAATTGCCCGCACTTCCCCAGGAATCCGATTATCCACATCAATAGGCACCGACTGGCCAACAAGAACATCGTGAGATTCCGGTGTTAACTTAATATCGTACGTAGGATTACGCTGATCACGCAACGCATGATCAAAGAATCGAGCAATGTATCCTGATTGTTTTTTTTGCGCATCTTTTCCATTCATCCCATTGTATGTATGAATCGCATCTGTAAGTTGAATCGAACTCATTCCAAGCTCATGCTGCATCCATGACATAAATTCTTGCTTGTCTTTGAACTCAGATCCGTCTGGCTTCTGTGGCATCTGTTCCCCACCAGAGACAGCATGAACATGAACATCACTTGGGTTCATGCCTAATTCTTCCGCAACCTGCTGAACAATGAGTGATGCTTCACCATCCACAATCTGAGCAGAATCATTTGCAAGATCAATATTCTTATCTGTATCACCTTCTGCGCTTGCAAATGTTGTGATGGTTACATCAACCCCTTTATAAACACCGCCATCTTGTTTGATTTTTTCAATAACTCCACCCGTAATTGAACCTGTGTTTATTCGCCCTTCAGCGTCATAATGACGAGCATAAGAACGGGTGTCTTGTTCATGCAACTGAACATGGTCTCCTTGAATCTCTACAACATCAAAACGCTCCTCTCCTTGAGCTTTATTTTGTTCTCCTCCCCCAACCATGGATTCTTGTTTCGCGGATCCGTGCTGGGAGGCAGAAAATTCTTGTGCGTTGACGACACGTTCACTAAAAACAAGAAGTGCGGCAAGAGCCACAAATTTTGTTGCCGTGCTTTCACGCAACTTCGTCAGAAAAGACGTTGTTCTACCTTGAGCTTCAATCGTCTTTGCATTTTGATCAATAGCCTTTTTTACTTGCTCTAATTCTGCTTTTGCAGATTCTCTTGATTCCCCACCAAACATTCCCATGAATCGTTCACCAAAACTCATATAGTTAATTTGTTTCAGAAATAAATTTCTTCATTTCTGCATTTAATTCCATTAAGATTTTTTTTGCGAAAACAGGATCTGTATCCATCTTCTTCTTAAGAGCTTCCAGCTCTTTTTGGTCCTCCTCGGAAAGGGTGATGGGGAAAGGCATAGGCATGAAATTATGTCTTTAATTTACAACCATCTTACAGGAAGTGTTTCTTTTATTACATATCAAAAAAACCACCTCTCGCAGGAGATGGGTTTTGTGGTGCGGGCAGAGGGATTTGAACCCCCGACACCCAGTTCCGAAGACTGGTGCTCTATCCAGCCCCGACGAATCAACACTGTTATTCTTGTTGATTGTCGGGGCCCCGATCCTCGACACTTTTAACAGTCGAGGCGTCGGGGCTGAGCCTGAATTCGAATCTCACCTTCATCAATAATCTTTTGCAGATAATCCTTTCGTTTGAGTTTCTTTAATCTTCGTTCAACAGATCTTGCTTCTTCAATATCGGAATATTCTTGTTTAA
>CAIKXH010000042.1 GCA_903831335.1 Candidatus Uhrbacteria bacterium
ATACCTTGATTACGGCAACAAAATTGAAGAACGGATTTATTTGGGTGGCCTTGAGATTTACCGCCAAACGCAAAACGGAATGGTGGTGGAAGAAATAGAAACCCTGCATCTGTTTGATGGCGAACAGCGATTGTTGATGGTAGATCAGATTATTCAAACCAATAATACAAGCCTGGCTGTGAGAGATTTGTACAGATACACTCTCAGCAATCATTTGGGTTCCTCCACGATGGAATTAGATGAGCAAGCAGCAATAATTTCATACGAAGAATATCATCCATATGGCACAAGTGCATATCGGGCGGGGAGAAATGAAGCAGAGGTGAAGTTGAAACGTTATCGCTACACCGGCATGGAGCGGGATGAGGAAAGTGGGTTGAGTTATCACACGGCAAGGTATTATTTGCCGTGGTTGGGGAGATGGAATTCTACAGATCCGATAGGCCTTGATGGCGGGATCAATCAATATTCATACTGTAAGGTTTCTCCCACCACAATGCTTGACTCCAATGGGAAGGAACCAACAAAGCTAGAAAGGCTGAAGAATCGCGCGGAAATAAATGAAGATTCAACTAGAAGGTTGGCAATAACTAATTCAAGAAACGAGATTCCTGATAAAAAGTTAACCCTAGGCAAAGGGTTAGGGAGCACTGTTCCAGATAACACACTTAGCCAGCCAGATGGTTCGAAAGTCATCATTGAAGACAAGCTCAGATCGTTGAAAAACGAGCGGCGTATGGGCGGTGATCCGGTTGCCCGAGGCCGCGATGTCGGCGAAATGGCTGAGCAGGCCGCAAAGAATTTGAAGAATGCTCGCGTTGACGGAGTAAAAGTCAGTTCCAACAACATACTTGTCACATTGACCCAAAATCCGCCGGCTAGTGAAGTGACTGATTTAAGAAACGAGTTGAAAGAAGCGCTCGGTGAGTGGAAAGCTGCAAACCCCGAAAATTTGACAAAGGAAGAACTATCCAAAATCAAGATCAACGTAACAACACAAGCTCGAAAGAACGCAGCGTTAAAGGCAGCGGAGACTGCGGCCAAAAAGAGGGCGTTGCATGCTCCAGATCTGCTAAAAAAGCCAGCAACCAAAGTCAATTCCTCCAAGGGTACTACATTGAATTTTTTAGGTACTCAGTCGGCGTATGAGTTTGTCACTGCACCTAAGTCAGTTATGGCGATAAAATCGGCAGCCCAAAATGCTTTTGCTAAAGTTAGCAACGTAAAACCGTCAACAATTGTTAGCTTATTGTTGATGGCAACTCAGAATACAAGTGCGACGATTGATACTAACGGTCGGGCCGATTATAGCGCGTTCGATGGGCCACACATTGACAGCGCCATGATGGACGAGACGGACTTTCTTTTAGGACTTCGCGAAAAGCCGGATCATATGAAATTTGAGCAACCGCCAAGCTTCGTTCAAGAGGCTGGGAAGAAACTTTTACAGCCTTTACAGGATGTGATGGATGTGGTCGGGCTGATCTTGCCGTTGATGTTTTCGCCGCCACGCTGATTGAATAACGCTAAGCGATTTAAGCGGTAAGGGTCGCATTTTTTAAACGGATTGACACCAAAAGGCTGTTTGATCAACTTTCGATTTAACTGGCATAATTTGAAAGTGATGACAGGTAGTTTGGCAAAAGCAAGGCATTCATTGCAATGCAGGAGACGAACATGAATCGGATAGAACCAACGATCAAACCCGAATGTGATGGCGACCATGTTGCAAATCTATAGCTGGTTCTTCTGTTTTTGAGGGAAGAAAGTCTATTCTGTTTTTATAGAGTCTCCAGCTTGGTAGATTCTAATGGAAGTATAAAATTTTTAGTAAGGACTTTATTGAGAAAAATTTAAAAAACTGATTTTTAATCATTAAAATAATACATAATGAAGGAAATTATCCCACCCATCAATCCAGGCACAATCGAAAAAGAGGTAGCCAACCTGCAGGAATGCTTACTATTCCTTTTAGACAAAAATAATTCGATTGTATATTGGTCGCTCCAGATGCCAACTGAGGAGGAGAAAAAGAAGTATAGAGCATTGCTCAGGGAAGAGTATGCTGCCTCTTTTTTTGGAGAAGGTACTCAGCAGTTGGTGTATTTTTTTCAAATGCAACAAGGCCTGGGTGATTGGTTAAAGGGTGAAGTGGAGGAATCAACCGCTGCAAAGTTGAATGAGTTATTAAAAGAACTGGGGGCGCTTGATGAGATACAAAAATCATTTATTGTCGAAGGCACAGTGCTGGCCGTAAACGGGAAACCGATTGGTGGCGTAAGTGTTAAGATTTTCGATAAAGATCTTCGTACGTATGAACTTCTGGGTGAAACAACCACCAATGATAAGGGCTATTATCAAATCAGTTATGGCCAGGAACAGTTCAGCCGCTCCGAAAAATTAAATGCTGACCTTATTCTTCTGCTTTTTGATCCTCAAAACCCCAGGGAACCCTTTAAAAATATAAGTGCTCATGATGCAAGCGGCAAAGAACTGGAAAAATTCATAATCAGTGAAAATTCATTCGCCGTTCCAATTTGGTACAATGCACCTGAAAGAACA
>CAIKXH010000043.1 GCA_903831335.1 Candidatus Uhrbacteria bacterium
AATATTTGACAAAATCTTCTAGAATCCGTATATTCATCTCATAATTCACTGGCCTCTGACTCGGTTTCGGGATTGAGCCCCCAACTCTCGGTTAGCAGGCACGAAATCAAATAGATATGCTCGATGTTAAGAAAAAACTCAAGATTATTGAGAAGTTCCGTACACACGCATCTGACACAGGTTCACCACAAGTGCAGATTGCAATTTTGACCTCAGAAATTGAGGAACTCACAGGTCACTTGAAAGATCACAAAAAAGATTTTTCATCCCGCCGTGGACTCATCAAAAAAGTAAACGAACGCCGACGCTTGCTCAAGTACTTAGAAAGAGAAGATCAAAAAGCGTTTTTAAAGCTCAAAAAAGACTTAGGACTAAAATAATTTTGGAACCTCGTCAATTTTTGGCGAGGTTTTAACTTTTTCACTCACGCATCATTTTTTATTGCGTGATCAATAACCGTACGTACGAGAGGGGCATGCCCCTCTCCTACAATTTTTACAATATGCAACACCCAGACCAACGTGTCGGAATATTTATCGACACACAAAACATGTACTACTCGGCACGTTATTTATTCAAACGCAAAGTAGACTTTAAAAATATTGTTGCGGATGCAACAAGCAACCGACGTCTCATTCGTGCAATGGCCTATGTCATTCGCACAAAAGGAGAAGAGGGGCGCCCATTTTTCGACGCCTTAGAAAAAGCAGGAATTGAGCTTAGGGAAAAGGATCTTATCGAATACGCTTCCGGTCACAAAAAAGGAGATTGGGACGTGGGACTTACAATTGATGTTGTGCGCATGCTAGACATGCTTGATGTCGTTGTTCTCGTCTCTGGAGACGGGGACTACGCACCGCTTGTCCAATTTTGTCAGGCGCGCGGACGTATTGTAGAATTAATTAGTTTCGGAGAAACAACCTCTTCTATTCTCACAGAGATTGTAGATGCCCACATAGACATGTCACAAAATAAACGTCGTTTTCTTATCGGTCCCGCTGTAAAAGCGTATACAACCCCAGCAAAACACACGGCATATAATGATGAACCAGAAATTTTTGAACCTTCCGCAGATCTAGAAATGGGAGAAGAACACGCAAATGAAGAAGAGGAGGGAAATGACCAACAAACAGACCCAGGATTTTTCATGAAGTCCAAGCCAAACGATGACCAGGAAGATTCACGAGAACGACGATTGGAATTTTAAACACCATTCATGTCATCCTGAGCACAGCGAAGGATCTCGCGTTTACCGATTCACATATCGATCAACACGAGATCCTTCGCTAAACCGAATCACGGTCGCTCAGGATGACAAAAAAAATAATCCTTAATCTGATTCTGCAGAGACAACGAGATCTCGAGAAATTGCTCGACATCTTACGCTTCTGCAGAATCAACACCTATGCAAAACGTACAAAAATTTGAGACACAGTGGGGAGGAAAAACATTGTCGATCGAAGTCGGCAAATATGCCGCACAAGCAAACGGTGCTTGTATGGTGCAATACGGAGACACCGTCATTCTTGCAACAGCAACACTCAGCTCCAACAAGCGTGATGGAATCGACTATCTTCCACTCATGGTGGATTATGAAGAAAAACTGTACGCAGCAGGACGCATCAAAGGCTCTCGTTTCATCAAGACAGAAGGAAGACCAACAGATGAAGCTATTTTAACTGCACGTTTTATTGACCGTGCTCTTCGTCCATTATTCGATGATCGAATCAGAAATGACATTCAAGTGATTGTTACTTGTCTTGCATTCGACGGCGTCAATGATCCAGATGTTTTGGGACTCATCGGAGGAAGCTGTGCGATCGCCATGAGTGACATCCCATGGAACGGACCTATTGGTTGTACACGTGTTGGACAAATTGATGGTGAGTTTATCTTAAACCCAGGCTACGAAGAACGTGAGAAATCACTTCTTGATCTCGCGTTTGCTGGAACACCTGAATCCATCATCATGGTAGAGGCAGGAGCAAAAGAAGCGTCAGAAGCGGTTGTACTCGAAGCCTTCTGGTTTGGACAGAAACAATTACAAGCACCTATTGATCTTATCAACAAAGTTGTAAAGGCGGTCGGAAAAACAAAAGTTGATATTCTTTCTCCAAAAACAGAAGAAGAAAAATCAGCTGTAATCGCACGTGAGCAAGTAGAAACACTTGTTCGCCCTTACATCCTTGATCAAGTGAAAGAACTTTTCTTCAAGGCACCACAAGCAACAAAGGGTGAACGCAACGCACAAAAAGCAGAATTAAAAGCGCGTACAAAACAATTCCTTATAGAAAAGGGAATTGAAAAAGACCAGATTAAATACGGAACAGATATTGTTATCGAAGTTCTCGAAAGTGAAATTACACGTTCAATTGTCGAAGATGAAAAACGTGTGGACGGACGTGGAATAAACGAAATTCGCACACTCCTCGCAGAGGTTCAATTACTTCCACGTATTCATGGAACAGGACATTTCATGCGTGGTGAAACACAAGTTCTCACGACCATTACCTTGGGAGCACCTGGAGATGAGCAAACATTGGATGGAATGGAAACGGTTGGAACAAAACGTTACTTCCACCACTACAATTTTCCTCCATTCTCCGTTGGTGAAGTAAAGCCTCTCCGCGGACCATCACGTCGCGATATTGGTCATGGTGGCCTTGCGGAAAAAGCTCTTCGCAACATGCTGCCAGACAAAGAAGCGTTTCCATACACCGTAAGAGCTGTTTCAGAAGTGTTTGGATCGAATGGTTCAAGCTCAATGGCTTCTACGTGTGGATCCTCACTCGCCCTCATGGATGCAGGAGTTCCAATCAAAGCGGCTGTCGCAGGAATCGCTATGGGACTTGCCTCTGATGACAAAGGACGATTCAAAGTTTTGACAGACCTTCAAGATCTTGAGGATGGAGAAGGCGGAATGGATTTCAAAATCGCTGGATCACGAGAAGGAATCACAGCGATCCAAATGGACACAAAAACACAAGGGCTCAATGCAGAAATCGTGACACAAGCAATCAATAATGCGAGAACTGCTCGCATGCAGATTCTGGATGTCATGGATAAAACTATTGCAGAACCCCGAAAAGAACTCTCTCCATACGCTCCTCGTATTATCACCATTCGCATCAATCCTGAGCTGATCGGAAACGTTATTGGACCTGGCGGAAAAATGATTAATGAAATCATTGCAACGACAGGTGTACAAGCGATCGATATTGATGATGATGGGCTCGTCATGATTACATCAAAAGACTCAAACGGAGCTGATCAGGCAAAAGCCTGGGTTGAAGCTCTTACAAGAGAAGCTAAAGTGGGTGAAATCTACAAAGGAAAGGTTGTCCGCTTAATGGACTTTGGTGCAATTGTCGAGTTCCTTCCGAAAAAGGATGGAATGGTACATGTAAGCAACATGGCTCCATGGCGCGTAGAAAAAGTTTCTGATATCGTAAAGATGGGTGACATGGTCTTTGTAAAGGTCATGGAAATCAATCCAGACGGAAAAATCAGTCTTTCTATGAAGGAAGCCCCGGGAAATGTTTATCCGGAAAGACCAGCACCTAGTGCAACCGGATCGAATGATCGCCGACCACCATCGTCACCAAGCAGTGGCGATAAACCAAAACGACCATTCTTTAAACGTAATGCAACACCTTAACATTCCACTCTCAAGAAATTCACAAACAACCCGCCGAACTCGGCGGGTTGTTTGGCTTCTGGCCCTCGTTTTTCTTCTTGTTGCTATTGGTTCTGCCTGGTTTTCAGCACTTTGGTTCACGAGAGATGTAATTTATTCTGCAGCCCCTGAAGATACCACTTCTGCATTCCGCTTCTTTGTCAGTGGAGAAAAGGGCAAATTAGTCGAATCTTTTTTTGGACAAGTACCGCTTATCTCAAACAGATCCCTCTTATATTCTGACATATCTCCCTATACCAACGGGGAATTCGTTGTGTTCGTTTCAGAAAATGGTACCAGATCTGTTGCAATCAGACTCGGAGGGAAACCGCTTCCTCAATCGCTTCTGGATTCCCAATCTATTACTTCCCAATCAATAGGTCGAAAGATTGTTTTACTTTCCGAAAAACCAGAAAAGACAAAGGCTCTCCTACTTAAAACTAAAATCAT
>CAIKXH010000044.1 GCA_903831335.1 Candidatus Uhrbacteria bacterium
ATTTAAAAGAAATGAGGCAATAATAAGTGTTGGAAATCCACTTGTGACGACAAGCACCCCTCCGACAGCCGCTGCCCCTGCCGCCCCTAAATCTGTAAGGGTAAAATAGGTTCCCCAAGTGCTTCCTTCTTTTTCTTTGTCTATGTGGCGTGTGAAAATAGCAGACCAGGAAGGGAACATGGATGCAGACGCGAGTCCATAGAGAAATTGAACAAAATAAAGTTCTTGGGGTGTGTGAACCCAGAGATAAAAAAGTGGGATGATCGCGGTTGCAAGTGAACCACCAATAAGAAACCAGTAGTCATCCATTTCTCCATGGATACGATCAATGATTGAAGCAATTGGAATTTGGAAAAAGCTTTTTGAAAAAAGGTAAATCGTTGCGGCGATTCCGGCTACAGCTGCATTTCCTCCTTGAATTCGGTCAATGATAAAAAGGGCAAAAATTGGGGCAAGCAAGCCAGTCGCTCCACGCCAGACAACGTCTCCCAAAATGAGAAATCGAATCGCTGGGTTCATGTTAAGGAGAAAATATTCTCTGTAACTAATCGATCGTTTTGACATATGCAACAAGTATATCAGATTTCTCTCTGGATCTGTTGACGCATCTGTGAAATTGGGATAAAACACTCACGCTTTTATAGGGGGACTTCATGTTGAATGAAGAGCAGAGAAGAAAAGCACCACACAATCGGAATGGCGGTCTCACAATCGTTCCCATGCCGGGATTCGAAGGGTTTGCAGAAAGAATCAAGGAGCGAATTCAGACGAGGAGTTTGAAACCCACACGGGATTTCCCGGATGGGTGCATTACCCCTGTTGACATCGTTGTCCCAAAATTCGGTCTGCGTCCAAGTGGAGAACCGTTTCAGCAACTCGGAAATGCTCACGTTGGTGGGCACAACTGTTTCGTGATTACGAGTGGTCCTGGTACCTACAAAATGATGATGCAACTCATTTTGGTCATTGGATATCTTGCTGCACGAAAGGCGAGCTGCATCACGATCATCAGCGGATACTTTCCGCTCGCACGTTCAGACAAAGATGAAGGCGAACTCGAACTTGCTCTTCCAGCATTTCTGATGATTGCCCTCAAAGCAGAATCACAAGGTCTCTTGAAGCGAATCGTGTGTGCTGATCCACATTCAGACCAAATGGTCATGGCAGCAGATCCGGGGGTAATTACTCCGGTGTACCTCACGCTTCGCATTCTGCGCTTTGTTGTCGCGGAAGCAATGAAGGCTTCAGATCAGATTTGTCTTGCTTTTCCTGATGACACAGCAGCGAAGCGCTATGAGCCAGCTGTCGCCATTCTGGAAAAAGAACTTGGCAGATCATTCCCGTTCATTTCAACAGCTGCTCGTCGGAAGTCTGGAAACGAAAAGAACATCAAGTACATCGTTGGTGATCTCGACAAGATGAAAGATTCGATCGTCATTGCTCTTGATGATGAAACCGCAACGGGCGGAAGTCAGATCAAGGCTGCTGATCGATTCAAGAAGGATTTCGGAGCAAAAGAAGTTTGGGCTGCTGTCACACACGGCATTTTGTGCGGGAATGCGCCTGAGCTTTTCCTTGCACCCGATTGTCCTGTTGATCGGCTCTACATCACAGATACGATTCCCGCAGAAGGAAGAGAAGACCTGCAAGAACTTATTGAATCAGGATGTCTTCATGTGATGTCTTGGGTCGATGACTGTGCAGAAGTGATCTACCATCTTCATTGGGGATCATCATCCATTCGCGGCATTCGCGGGTCACGAGGCTAACTGTTTCCGAAAGGGGAGCAGTTTTTTTGTCGGCAAAAATCCTGTATGATGATATGTAAGAATCTTAAGTAAATTTTTATGAGTTTATTAAAGCATAAACAATCCCTGATAAAATTATTGCGTGAAAGCATCATGATGATTATTGGAGCGATTCTTATCTGGAGGGGAGTTTGGATTTTACTAGACATGTTCGATAATCGTTTTTTTGGTGGAACACACGTTTGGTCTTCTGTTGCGGGGATTCTTATAGGGGTTATATTGGTTTATTTCGCTGATCGTGATCTGGAGGATGTCGTCTAAAATTCCCCATTTTTGCATCTTGCAAGAATCAAGAACGATTGTTATAATCCCGTCGCGTTGAAAAAACGTTCCGAGGTAGCTCAGCGGCAGAGCGGCTCGCTGTTAACGAGATGGTCGTGGGTTCGATCCCCACCCTCGGAGCCATACAAAAAACCCCAGCTTCACGTTGGGGTTTTTTGTATGGCTCGCAAACCGAAGGTTTGCCAATTAATCGCCTGTGTCACATTGCGATTAATTGCGAGGGTGGGGATTTGCCGAGCGGAGAAAGCCTTGTTTACAATAGGCTCTTCGAGAGCGAGGCAATTCCCATGTTCGGAGCTATGACTGACAGTGTCTGGCGACCCAGATGCTGTCAGTCAAAAATCCATCACAAATGTGGTGGTTTTTTGTTTCGTTGAGCGATTATTTTTATTCGTAAAAGTTCGATCCCCAGATGCATGGAAAAAACACGGGTGGGAACAGAAACGAATTAAATGATCGCTAAGATTGCAAATATGAAAATCTTCCAAGAATTCGTTCGGTTCGATTCCCGTCCAGAGTTCGACCCATGTGGGAATTCCGAACTTGAGTTAGAAAATACAATAAAATTAAAAAAAGAGCAGTCAAACTGCTCTCAAGATTCAAATTGCGTTTACGACCCGTTGCCACTCGTTCACTGCACGAATGTAGTCGGGACGCTGTGTCAGATAAAGTTGCATCATGTGCTGTGCGACTTCACGAAACGATTCCACGGAGCTCCCATGAGTCTTTGCGACAGACACAGCACGTTCAAATTCTTTTGCTTGCCAATAACCTTGATCGACATCCGTCGGTTGTTCGGGTGGAGCATGGGTCGTTTCCAGTTTTGCGAATCCTTCGATGACCATATTCCACGGAGAGGGATCAAGAATCTTATCGCAAAGAACAGAACCGAGTTCCACAGGATTTTCCGAAACCCACCAACAGAGTGAAATTCCGAGTTCTCGCATGGCGACAGGTGTTTGAAGTTCGATATCCGTCGAAAGTTTTTCCGCACACGCACACCAGTACTCGCATGCATGTACGAGGAATTCATTCCAAACGTGTGGTTTGAGTCCTGGTTGACGACAGAATTCTTTTGCAACTTGTAGAGGCTCGGGATGCGTCAGAATCACATCGCGATGCACAAGCGGTTGTGCAGGAATCTTTGCGATTAGCTCATGTGCGAACCGAATGCGATCTTCCAGCGAATCACCACGATCCCGTCGCATGAGAGCAATGGTGTCGAGATTAAGAAGGTTGGTCGCAACTTGTCGAAATTCTGCTACGACCGCTTCCCATGTCTCGCATGGATGTGCGAAGTAGGTGGTCAAGAACGATCGTTCATCACTCCAACCCATTTCGAACGCACCATGAACCCAATCGAAGCGTTGTCCTTGCACTGCACCTTTTGCGCGCAACAATCCAACTTCTTTCAAAGAATCCAATACATCTCGAATTTGCACTTGAGTCACATTGACTTTCAGTTCGATCGCATACGATATGGCGCCATGATTGTGATCGTGGTCATGATGGTGCTCATGTTCGTGATGATGATCACAACAAGCATGTTTGACAGGCATGATGCGAAAACCTTTCTGTACGCGAGAAATCATTTCAGGCGTGAGACCTTGGTCTTTGCCAATCATGAACACAGGAGCGCGAGAATTTTGTGCGATGATTTTTCGCACATGTTCTGCGTCCTCAAGTGAGGTGTCGAGTTTAGTCACAAGCACCGCACTTGTCGCGGCTTGTAGTTGAGATGCGAGAATATCGCCGTAGCAACGGAGGTTTGCGTCTAAGTGCTGTGCATCGAAGACACAAACGATTTCATATGAGAGATCAAACATGCGAGCAAGATCGCGAGCCGTTGAGAGTGATTCTCGACCTGACGTGAAGCCGAAACCTTCAATGAGGAAACGGTCGAAGGAATCGAGATGCGTTTCGATCAACTTCTCAAGACCACCACGGTCTTGGCAAGTGAAACATCCGTTCGCCATTGTTGCGACTGTACCGAACTGTTCGAGAATCGCAGCATCAACCGTCTCGGGAGTTCCTCCGTCGTTCACGATAACCATCGTGCGGTCGGGGAGCGTGTGATGCTCAAGTGTGTTTCGAATGAGTGTGGTTTTACCAGCAGCGGGTGTGCCGACAAGCCAAATGAGTGTTTTCTTCACGGGGTTTCCTTGTTTTGTTTGATATTCACAAATGCAACTCATTTGCGTTTATGAATAGATTTATATTGACAGAAGGCATTTCCTCTGTCAATATAGACGCAAATAATTTGCATCTATGTTTTCCCGATTTTTCTTCTTAATACAAGCAAACGCCATTGTCTGGCTCTTAGAACAGCAATCCTCCTTGCGTCCGAATCCGCTTGTGAATTTTTTATTGCGTCATCTTGTTCGGATTATTTTGCACACCAACGCAACTATCGCAGAATCTGTATTGGATACACACGCTCATCTTGCCGAGCGGGCGCGAACCATCGCTGGAATCGCGGAAGGTTTTTTGGAACAAGATTGGGCATTTTGCATTCTGTCGCACAAGAAACCCAATCTCGCTTTATCCCAATTCCCATATCTTTCCTGCTATCAATCGCTTGCCGAAACGGAGATTCAACAGATTCGAGAACGATCTCCCAATGCGAATACCATCTTGTTTCTCGGTGGAGGATCTCTTCCTCTCAGTGCAATTTTACTCGCACAAGCAGGTTATAACGTAACCGTGCTGGATCACGACTCAGTCGCTGTTTCACTCAGCGCACAAATTGTAAAACGTCTTAGACTTGGAAAGATGATCGATGTGCATTTATCTTCCGCAGAACAGTTTGACCGTTATTCTGAATTCGATGTCATTATCATCGGCGCACTCGTCGGAGAGACTGTGGAAGAAAAGAACAAACTCATTTCACAGATTATGAGTACGGCAAAGAAAGGTTGTCCCATCCTGTGTCGTTCCGTCGATGGGCTGTGCACGTTTTTATATCTTTCCGTTCCATGTCTTCACACGGACGCGACGCATGTTCCCGCGCAAAAAGGGAAACACATCAATTCACTCGTCATTTATCAAACCGTATGATGGACAGCACAACACAAAATCAGGTAGATCGACTTCTTGCTTTGTATAAAGTTTATAAAATCATCGAAGGATCGGGAGAAAAAGGACTTCTCGAACACGTTGGTGACATTATGCGGTTTGATACACCTCTCGTTTGGCTCGCCTATAAGTTTTTTGCATATCAAAATTCAAAAGATGAAATAAAGACCATTGGGGATCTGCACGCACATTGCTCAGATCCAGATGATATTTGTGCGAAACGTTTTCAATTCGTGAAAGCAATTATCGATTCCGCTGCTGACAACGAATCCATTTCCTATTTGTGGGAGAACGTTGAAACGGTGATGGCACTTCGGGCAAAAGAATTGGTTGATGCGTGGCGCGGATTTGAGTTTTATGAAATGAACGGTCACATTTGCAAATGGCAAAACGATCGCGGTACACTTGAGGCGATATGATAAAAACAAAATGCAAAGACATTTTACGAAACGGACAGCAAGTCGTAACGCAATCGCGTTGTGATGTTCTTTGCATACTTTCAAAATCTCAACACCCAATGAGTGTCGCGGAATTGAAACAAACACTTGGCAAATCTTCACCGAATGTTGTGACCATCTATCGCATGCTCGAATCGTTTCTCGATAAAGGGATTGTGAGACGTGTTCCACTCAGATCATCTGAAGCATTGTTTGAATTTACAGGATTCGGAGACCATCATCACATTTCCTGTATCGAGTGCCATAAAATTGAAGAGGTTGATGATTGTGCCGTGTCTGGGGCGTTAAAAAATGCTTTGAAGAAATCAAACAAGTTTGCAAGCATCACGCAACATACGTTCGAGTTGTATGGAGTTTGTAAGGAGTGCACGAAGAAAAAATGATTCTTGAAAGAATTTGCCAACAAATGAATCGATTCGAGAAGTTGTCTCGGAGCCATACAAAAACCAACAGACACATAAAACGTGTGTAATTCAGATAGAGAGAGTATGGTGTGTATGTGACTCGATCGATCCAGATGTATTTATTCACTCACTGTAACGCTATGGGAAGTTTATTCAAAAAGGGATTGATATTGGGAGGATTACTTGCCGTTGGAGCCGCTGTTGGTTTAATGATGACAGATGAAGGCCAGCAACTTTCTGAGGATGTCAAAAAAGATTTGCAAACTCTTGCAAAAAAATTGAAGAAGCGCCTGCATACATTAGAAGACATCACAGAAGAAAGTTTTAATGAATTGGTCTCAACAATCGTGGATGAGTTCGCAAAACAAAATGAAATTGCAGAAGACATAAAAGCTACATTAACAAAATCACTTAAGGCAATGTGGAGTGAGATGGAAGCAGTTGCCTTGGCAGAGAAGGAAGAGACAGCAGCGTAGTGACCAGTTAATGTACGGATTTCATAAAATAATTGTATGTTTAACGGAAAAATGACCTATCTTGTAGCGCTTATAATTATCATCTATGCAATCATTGCACGCGGATATGGCGCCAATGATTGGAATACTGCTTCTATTTTGATCGCAGTTGCACTCATGGGAGTGAGTTTGAAAATGGAATTGCACAAAGCGGAATAAGTGTGTTTCGTGATCAGTAGAAGAATCAAAAACCCCAGCTTCACGTTGGGGTTTTTGAATAGAATTTATATTTTGTCATTGCGTCTGACGCTTTCGTGGCGATAGTGGTCAAATATTGCACAAAAAAGATCTCCAACAATCATTCTGACCATGAGGATCTCAAGACTGGAAAAGAACATGCCAAGGTTGAAGACGACAATCGTTCCAAATGTCAGGTAAAGGTAAAATGTATTTCCATCATCTTTCGTGCAATTTCTTTTGCTTTAAGAAAAGAGATCTAGATAAAATAACGTTATTCAAAATTTTTTTGAAAATCAATGTGTCATTATTGACAAATGCACTAAATGTTCCTAAGGTAAGGTTGGTTCCTTTGTGTCTAGTGGCTTTTTTGGGGGGTTCGAATGAGATATACAAAAGCGTTGTTTCTTACTCTTCTGTGTATGTTTCTTGCGTCCTGCGCGGAGCCTGTGCGTTACATCGCCGTTGCTTCACCTAAAGCTCCTGGTCCTGGGATTGGAATTCTTGTCCTTCCTGCAGCGATTTCTGTTGCGGTGGATCTCAACAGGAAGGCTAACGGGCCGGGTAGTCCGTTTAGTGTGATGTGTGATCGCACGTGTCCAAAGTGGC
>CAIKXH010000045.1 GCA_903831335.1 Candidatus Uhrbacteria bacterium
AGCAGATGCAGAAAAACAAACACGTAAAATTCAGCAAAAAATTTCTCAAGCAGAACAAAAACTTGCTGCAGGGTTTCAAGAGCCCGCACGAATTTCAATAGAAACACAAAAACGAATTCAGGCCTTCCTGGAACGTATCGCAGAAGACTTGGATAAAAGATTAATGGAATCTTTTGAAAAATTGAGTGGTTTATCTCTAACGCAAGAAGAAATCGGGAGACTGTTTGAGAAATACAAAAATCCAAGTGACCTTTCCATGTATTTGGGAAAGCTTAAATTAGCAGAAGATCCAAAACAAAGAGCTTTGTTCACCAAGCATTTGGAAAGTGTTTCTAATGGAGCGTTTCCAGAGGTTCGTTATACGGGTGAGCGTAAGCATTTAGATGTTGTGTTTAAAGATCATCCTGAGCAAGAGGTCAAATGGAAAGAGCTCATTTCCTTTCAAACGATTCATACAGCAGAATCAGAATCTGGGCGCTCCGCGAGAGCTCGTATAGAGGGGTTTGTAAAAGAAGCGATTGCCCATGAACACATTGATGGAAATTTAGCAGAAGCGCTAAATGAATTTTTCCTTGCACCTGTTAGTGAGAGAAAAGATGTGGCAGATAGACTCTCAAATAAAATAAATACGTTAAATGATCTTGGAAATGAACCAGACAAATTGAAAGATTTTGAAGTTGCTTACAAGATCATGCAAATTTTGAACATGACATCTGGTGAATTGAAACAAGATTTGCGTACGAATACGTTCTTTAAAGAAATGAAAGATGGATTTTCTGAAGATCATCCTTTTGTCGGAGATCTTGCGGCTATGCAAGGAATTGTGGAATCATTACGTACTGCCGATAAAGGAAAAGGAACAAATGAATTTGTTACAGTGGAAGAAACAGAAGATCCGGATCTTCTTTTGCGCCTTGGAACAGATGTTGCTGGTTCTTGTCAGAATATTAATGGAACCCCAGCGTATAATCGCAACCTCGTCTCTTATATCATGGATGGAAAAATCAAAACGTTGATTGTGCGTGACAATCATAAAACAATTTTAGGACGCGCATTACTTCGTGTGTTATATGATGAGAAGGCAAAAAAACCTGTGTTACAGTTAGAGCGTTCTTATCATCGCGACGGAACATCTGTGGATGCGAACACAGCATTATTGATTCAAATTGCAACACAACGAGCAGAGCAAATGGGGTATGATCTTGTTGGAACTCAGGAATATCAAGGAACAGGGAAGCCTCCATTTGAACACGAACTTGTTTCTTACGGTGGTCCGGGATCAACAGAATATGTCGATTCTGGTCAGGGTCAAAAAGCAAAGGGAGAATATACGATTGAAGCAAATAAACTTGTGGTTTTGAAGCAATCTATATAAATGTAAAAAAAGACCCGCACTTGGGTCTTTTTTGAAAAGTCAGGGTATTTACCTTGACTTTTCTGTATCCTCCACAATCTCCGGAAGATGTTTTTTGATAAAACTTGCCGCGAATTCATCTGCATATTTTTCTGCTGGCATGGATCGATATGCAGCATCTTGTGCGTTGATGACTTCTTGTGCGGTTTTCAGATTCGCGGTTTTTAGTCTTGCACTTGTTACAGGGCGGGTCTTTAAGAATTCTAGAAGTGACTGCTTTGAAAGTGTTTCAATAAGTTCTGATGTCCCCATGTTTGGGATGGGGAGTTTTGATCTGTATTGTGTGTATTCATTGCGCCAAATATCTGCGATTTGATTTGTTGAGAGTGACTTTGATTCTTCCGCATTCTGATAATGTGTGACGAAATCATGAGCGTGGCCGTATTCATGCAAAAAAACAAACGTGTTGAAAACCTCACTTGTTAGATGCTCTGGTGCGATCCCGATTAATTTTGCGGCAATCTCAACGGAAACAGGTCTTTTTGCTTTTGCTAATTTCAATTGTAATTCTCCGCCCATATCTATGTTGATTCCGTGTGTTTCTTCTGAGTCCGGCACCATGTGTGAACCACGAATGTCCTGTTCATGATTTTTTGGATCTAAAAAGAGAACAGACAAATCAATATCCTCAAGTTCAGGATAGATGGCAATAACACGTTCGCGCAGATTCTCAATCCATTTTTCATGTGAATGTTCCTCTTCCGTTTCTGCGTCGAATTTTGGTTTCGCACTTGTTTCTGCTCCGGGTGGATGAAAAAGATATTCTCGTGACATATGGCAGTATGATAACGCAGAAGGTGAGGGAGGACAAAATCAATAACACCCCTGATTCAATCAGGGGTGTTATGGTTAAACAGCTTCGTATTTTGAGACCTGGTTTCCATCCGGGCCTTTCACAAATTTTCCTTCCGCGTCTTTTATAGGTTTTTGCGAAACAAGACTTTCGTATTGAATTTCCAAACCTGGTTTTTCAAAGGTTGGATTTACTTCTGCTTTTGATCCGTC
>CAIKXH010000046.1 GCA_903831335.1 Candidatus Uhrbacteria bacterium
TAAAAATAAATGGACAAACAGTGCTTCTCGCCCAAGACGGTTCCTTTGAAAAAGAGATTGCCCTTGAGCGAGGTGTAAATGTTTTACAAATCGAAGGAGCAAAACGATATTCTCATCTTGCCACCATTTATAGACGTGTCGTATTTGATAACGGAAAAGCAATTGGACTGATTCCAAACACAGCTGTTCCCTCATTCTGAAACACTGTCAAAAATAACAGACAAAATTCATCGCCAACCTTGGCGATGTTTTGTTTCTGTTGATAATTTTCTCTAACAATCCCTTGATTTTTAAAGGTTTTTTGATATAATCCACAGGTCACTTGAAAGATTATTCCGCTACCGATACCCTTATCACTATTCGCTATTTGCTCACTGATCATCACCTTTATGGCTAAACAAGTAACATCTGTTGTCGACGCAAGAAACAAAGCGGCAATTGAAGCAATTGAACAAATCAAACAAAAATTTGGAGAAGGATCCATCATGAGACTTGGAGAAGCAAAAACCATGCAAGTGGAATCTGTTTCAACAGGTTGTCTCTCATTAGACCTTGCGCTTGGTGTGGGAGGAGTTCCTCGCGGACGTATTATTGAAATCTATGGCCCAGAGTCATCCGGAAAATCCACTCTTGCCCAACACATTGTGGCAGAAGTTCAAAAACTTGGTGGGCTTGCAGCTTATGTAGATGCTGAGCACGCTCTTGATCCAGAGTACGCACAAAAAATTGGCGTAAACATCAATGAGCTTTTCATTTCGCAACCAGATAACGGAGAACAAGCTCTTGAGATCGTAGAAACACTTGTGAGATCAAACGCGGTTGATGTCATTATTATTGACTCTGTTGCGGCTCTCACTCCAAAAGCAGAAATTGAGGGTGATATGGGTGCCCAACACATGGGACTCCAAGCACGTCTTATGAGCCAAGCGCTCCGTAAGCTTGCCGGTATTGTAAACAAATCAAAAACAACCGTGGTTTTCATTAACCAGATCCGCATGAAAATTGGTGTTGTATTCGGAAACCCAGAAACAACCCCTGGTGGAAACGCTCTCAAATTTTATGCTTCTGTTCGTATTGAAATCCGCAGAAATGCGCAAATCAAACAAGGAGAAAAAATTATCGGAAACAGAACAAAAGTAAAAGTAGTGAAAAACAAAGTCGCCCCACCATTCCGCACCTGTGAATTTGATATTATGTACAATGAAGGCATCAGCATTGCTGGAGACCTTCTAGATGTCGGAGTTCCAACAGGTATTATTGGAAAAAGCGGAAACAGCTACTCATTCAAAGACACAAAAATTGGACTTGGACGTGAATCCGCAAAAACATTTTTGAATGAACACAAAGACATGATGGCACAAATCAGAAAAGAAATTATCACAGCCGTTGAAGGTGGCACAGAAATTATTCAGAGCGGCGGATCAGATGAATAAATGAGATATTTCACATATTTTATATGGAGGAAAAAATCAACACACAACAAATGACGAGTATTCTTCTGGATATTCAAAGTCGTATGGCAACAAAAGATCATTTTGAAATTTTGCAAGATGCTATTGGTGACCTATCGGAACAATTCACGATCCTTGAGCAAAAATTTATTTTTCTCAGACAATACGTGACCCATGCATAAATAAAAAAATAGTCTCGCGTGATGCGAGACTATTTTTTTATTTACTGACACGTTCTGTATAAGCTCCTTCGTCTGTATTCACGAGAATTTCATCTCCTGTATTGATAAAGGCTGGAACTTTGATCTTGAGACCATTGTCCATTTCTGCTTCCTTCAAAACGTTTCCAGATGCAGTATCACCCTTATTTGCAGATTCTGTATACGCAACTTTATATTGAATTTTTTGTGGCAAGGCGATGGTGAGAGCATTTCCTTCATGCATCACAACCGTAACATCCAGACCTTCCTTCAAATAAGGAATAGATTCTGCAATCTCTGCCTTTCCAACAGAAACCTGTTCATACGTTCCGTTATCCATAAACGTATAAAGATTGCCGTCATTGTAAAGATATTGCATTTTCTTATATTGAACATCCTCAAAGTCTAGGTTTTCTGCAGACTTAAAGTTGTTCTCAATCACTTTTCCTGATTTCA
>CAIKXH010000047.1 GCA_903831335.1 Candidatus Uhrbacteria bacterium
CCTGTTTGCGCTTTTACTTTTTCTGCCCCAACAGATCCATCTGCGCCCGCGTTTGTTGCAATCATGCGAAGTGGCTCCTCAAGTGCGCGGCGCAAAATATCGAGTCCGATGCGTTCGTCACCGATTGCATTTACCTCGTCGAGACACTTAATCGATCGAACAAGAGCAACCCCACCTCCTGGGACAATCCCCTCTTCAATCGCTGCCTTTGTAGCGGCCACCGCGTCCACAATGCGGTCTTTCTTTTCTTTCATTTCTGTCTCCGTTGCTGCACCAACTTTAATAATCGCCACTCCACCTGATAACTTCGCAATACGTTCTTGAAGCTTTTCTTTCTCAAAGTCTGCTGTTGCTTGTCCAAGCTGAACACGAATTTCTGTGACGCGCTCCGCAATCGCATCTTTTTCACCACGACCATCAACGATCGTTGTTACATCTTTATTCGAAACAAATTTGCGTGCTTGCCCAAGATCCGCAAGCTCCATGGTTTCCAATTTCAATCCAACTTCTTCTGTAATCAATTTTCCACCTGTAAGAATCGCAATGTCTTGCAACATGGCTTTACGACGATCTCCGAACCCAGGGGCTTTCACAGCGAGTGTACTAAAAATTCCACGAAGCTTGTTCACCACAAGAGTTGTAAGAGCTTCTCCATCAACATCCTCCGCAATGATGACCAACTCCTTCTTTCCTGTTGCTGCCACCTTTTCTAAAATCGGCAAAATTTCTTGAACCGATGAAATCTTTTTATCTGTAATCAAAATATACGCATCCTGATATTCCGCTTCCATGCGCTCTTGAGATGTGATCATGTACGGTGCAATGTATCCTCGATCAAATTGCATTCCTGCCACAAAATCAACTTCAACACCGAATGACTGCCCTTCCTCAACGGTAATCACACCATTCTCCCCAACTTCCGTCATTGCCTTTGCGATCATCGCACCAATTTCTGCATCATTTGCGGAAATACTCGCAACTTTTTCAATCTCGCCCCCCTTGATGGGTGTCGCGATTTTCTTGATCTCGGCAACGATCGCCTCAACTCCCTTTTCCATTCCACGACGAAGGTGTTGTGGGTTTGTTCCTGCTGTGACATTTCGAAGACCCTCTCGAACAAGAGACTGCGCAAGCACGGTTGCTGTTGTTGTTCCATCACCCGCAACATCATTTGTTTTACTCGCAACTTCTTTCACAAGTTCCGCTCCAAGATTCTCAAGCTTATCCTCAAGTTCGATTTCTTTTGCAACTGTCACACCATCTTTTGTCACAATCGGCGCACCATAAGATCGTTCAATAATCACATTACGACCTTTTGGTCCGAGCGTAACTTTTACCGCATCTGCCAATTTATCGACACCACGTTTAAGTGCAGCACGAGCGTCTTCATTGTAGGAAATATGTTTGGACATAGGAAAAGGAATTGTCATTGCGAGGAGTTCGACGACGAAGCAATCTTTTCGAATACGAACCGACTCAGAAAGATTGCTTCGTCGTCGATGACTCCTCCTCGCAATGACAGAAAAATTACATTATTCAACAATCGCCATTACATCACTCATCGTAATCACCAAATATTCATCACCATCCACTTTAATTTCATCTGGAGCGTACTTTTTAAACAAAACGATTTGGCCCATTGTGACGGGCATGCTTGAACGATTACCATTCTCTAACTCGCGACCAGGACCTACCGCGATAACCTCACCACGCTCTGGGCGTTCTTTATCTGCTGTTTCAGGAATAATGATTCCAGAAGCGGTTGTTTGCACTGCCTTCACAGCTTTGACGATCAGATGATCGTTGATTGGGATGAGTTTCATAAGAGAAAAGAATTATGAATTAAGAATTATGGAGCATGAAGTTTGAATGTTTAAAGCACGTATTCATACTTCATAATTCTTACTCCATCATTCATATCGCCGATCTTAGCACTCTCTCTCTTTCTGTGCTAGCCGATATTTTTCCGTAAAAAGAATACATCGTCAAGATAGAAAAAAACGGCTTTTTAAGCCGTTTTTGTTTCTTGTTCCGCAATACGCAGACAAAAGGCAAAGAGGAAAACAAGAAGTGCAAGTCCGGGCC
>CAIKXH010000048.1 GCA_903831335.1 Candidatus Uhrbacteria bacterium
TAATTCTTACTCCATTATTCTATTTCTTCATTACTCCTTTCTCCTCGCTAAGCGCGACGATTTTTCCGTCTTTCAAAAGTTCGACATCGAGACACAATCCTTTCAACTCACGAATCAACACATTGAATGATTCTGGAATATTGACCTTGCGAATTGGTTCGCCTTTGATAATGGATTCGTAAGCCTTTGAACGTCCTGGGACGTCATCGGATTTGATGGTGAGAATTTCTTGCAAGGTGTGAGCAGCTCCGTAAGCTTCCAGTGCCCAAACTTCCATTTCTCCGAAACGCTGTCCTCCGAACTGTGCTTTTCCTCCAAGAGGCTGCTGTGTAATAAGGGAGTACGGACCAATAGAACGTTGGTGCATTTTGTCTTCCACCATGTGGGAGAGTTTCAGCATGTACATGTATCCAACAGTGATTGGGTTTTCAAATTTTTCTCCTGTCTTACCATCAAACAATTGCATTTGTCCTGATTCAGGAAGACCTGCCAGTTTCAATTGTTCACGAATCGTTGATTCAGAAATTCCGTTCAATACTGGAGTGGTGACGTTGAATCCAAGAGCGTTTGCCGCAAGTCCCATGTGGACCTCCATGATCTGACCCAAGTTCATACGTGACACAACTCCAAGTGGAGTCAAGATAACGTCAACTGGTGTTCCGTCTTCCAAAAATGGCATGTCAGAAAGTGGAACCACTTTTGAAATGACACCTTTGTTTCCGTGACGACCAGCAACTTTATCTCCCACCTGAATCTTACGAAGGTCAGCAATGGTAACTTGAATTGATTTGATCACGCCAGGTGAAAGCTTATCTCCTTCTTCACGAGAGAAGACAGTGATTCCAACAACTTTTCCGTGTTCCCCATGTTCAAGATACATAGAAGAATCACGAACATCACGTGCTTTTTCTCCGAAAATCGCGCGGAGCAATTTTTCTTCTGCAGATAATTCGGTTTCACCTTTTGGTGTGATTTTTCCAACCAGAATATCTCCGGATTTTACTTCTGCTCCAACACGGATCACTCCTTCTACATCTAAGTTTTTCAATTTTTCTTCAGACACGTTTGGAATATCTGCTGTTACAACCTCAGGTCCAAGTTTTGTGTCTCGGACATCCAATGTGTAGTGCTCAATGTGTACAGAAGTAAATCTGTCTTGGTGAATCAATCGCTCTGAGAAGATAACCGCGTCTTCAAAGTTGTAACCATCCCATGCCATGAAGGCAACGAGCGCGTTTTGTCCGAGCGCGAGTTCTCCTTGGTCCACACTTGATGAGTCTGCAATAATATCTCCCTTCTTCACTTTCAATCCAGGCATGACAACAGGACGTTGGTTGATAGAGGTTGAGTTGTTTGAACGTAAAAACTTTTTCAATTCATAATTGAAAACATTTTTGTCTTTGTCTGTAATTTCAATACGTCCGCCATCAATCGCAGAAATTTCTCCGTCTTGTTCTGCCACAATCACGTGTCCAGAATCTTTCGCAGCACGTTTTTCAATTCCTGTTCCGATGATTGGTGCGTCTGGTTTAATGGTAGGTACCGCCTGACGTTGCATGTTTGTTCCCATCAAAGCACGTGTGGCGTCATCATGCTCCAAAAATGGGATGAGCGCTGTTCCAATAGAAACAATCTGACGTGAAGACACGTCCATGTAATCGATTTCTGATTGGTTGATAACTTTTGGTTCTCCAAACTTACGTCCACCAATAAATTCATCAATAAAATATCCATCTTTATCAACTTCAATGGTTGCTGGCACGGTAACAGCACGTTCTTCTGTAAAAGCATTCACGTAAACCACTTCATCTGTTACGCGTGAACGTGTTTTTCCGCCTTTTGTTTCTTTTACCACCTTACGATAAGGCGTTTCGATGAATCCGTAATCATTGATGATGGCATAACTCGCAAGTTGTCCGATCAAACCAATGTTTGGACCTTCAGGAGTTCCAATCGGACAAATACGTCCGTAGTGAGTAGGGTGAACGTCGCGAACTTCAAATCCAGCACGCTCACGAGAAAGTCCACCAGGACCCATCGCAGAGAGACGACGCTTGTGCTCCAATTCTGAAAGAGGGTTGGTCTGGTCCATGAACTGTGACAACTGTGAAGACATGAAGAATTCACGAATCGCTCCAATCACTGGACGTGCGTTAATCAGGCGTCCTGGTGTCAGGGCGTCGATATCTTGTGTAGACATACGATCCTTGATGATGCGCTCCATACGAGCAAGACCAACACGGAATCGTCCTTGAATCAATTCTCCCACAGCACGCACACGACGGTTTCCAAGGTGATCAACGTCATCTGGATCTTCTTGTGTGATGTTCAGGCGAATGATTTCAGAAATGATTTTCTTCAAATCTTCTTTTCCAATAATGCGATTCCCTTCTGGATTCACGATTGCTGGATCTGTGCTGTCTCCGAAACGGAGATTGAATTTGTAGCGTCCAACTTTTCCAAGATCATAACGATCAAAGTTGAAGAACATGGCATGGATCAAGCTCTTTGCGTTATCAGCCGTTGCACGATCTCCTGGACGAATACGCTTGTACACTTCAATCAATCCTTCTTCTTCTGTTTTTGAAACATCTTTGTTCAATGTTGCTTCAATGTAATGATTGGTTGGGTGTGTATCAATATCCTTAAACATGTCCATGATTTCCTCATCTGTTTTTACACCAAACGCACGCAAAAGAGCTGTAACAGCCACTTTGCGCTTTCGATCAATCTTTACCCAGATCACGTTTTTTGGATCTGTTTCAAATTCCAACCATGCTCCACGATTTGGAATAATCTTTGCCCCGTAATAACGGCGACCACGATAAACATCTCCTGTAAAAAAGGCTCCAGCTGAACGGACAAGCTGAGAAACAACAACACGTTCTACACCGTTAATCACGAATGTTCCGCGTGGAGTCATGATTGGGAGATCTCCCAAATAAATTTCTTGCTCCTTCACGGTCTTTGAGCGCAAATTCACCAAACGTGTTTTTACACGAAGAGGCGCTTCATAGGTAACATTTTTGAGACGAGATGTTTTTTCATCAAACTTTGGCTCATCAAGATAATATCCATCAAAGTACAATTCCAAATCACGACCAATAAAGTCTTTGATCGGAGTTACTTCTTGGAAAAGTTCTTGGATGCCTTCATCATAGAACCATTGATAAGAGCGGCGCTGAACCTCAATGAGGTCTGGAAGTTCCATGGCATCCACAACATCTGTGAAAACCTTGCGCTCACGTGTTTTGACCGGCGTGCGACGGTAAAGCATAGGCTGAGAATTAGGGGTAAGGCCTGCCTGCCGACAGGCAGGGTCAAGGGATTATTGGATACGGGTCCGGAATTAGGAAAAAAGAATATAACCCTATTCTCTTTTTCTAAGCCCTAACCTGTAGCTTTGAATCCCTATTTTATTTATAAACAAAAAAACCCCGCTTTTTTTCAAAAAGCGACGCTTTAACTATTCACTTGGACGGAAAGTTTGATGATCAGAGAATTGGGTCTTAATCCGGGGGTCACCGGAGTAGGTTTACTCTGTCTTCATTTCTCATATCCCCTGGGACCGTCCAGCCATAATGGGAGACATGACGTCAAGTTTTGCTCAATTGAGCGAAATATGACGGAAAATGTAAGGCGATCGTACCATGGCGATTTTGATTCGTCAAGTAGGAGTGGTGAAAGGAGAAATCTTGTCAACGAATTGACAAATTAGACCTAAATTTACAAAAAAACGTAAGGTTTAGCACGCGCCGTACCCTACGATATCCACACCTGATCCGCTTTATGCTGCAAAAGAAGGTCACGCTGTAAGTTTCGAAGCAAAAGGTTTGAGCAGAGGAGAGAGATTCTTGCTGCGCTCACGAAGAGCACGGCGCGCTCGCGTTTTTGATTCAATGACATCGTACGCTCTTTCGCAGCATGAAATGGATCATGCAGTCTTTAAACTTGTTTCCATTATAAGAGAATTTGGGAATGTTTCAAGTCTCCCCTGTCTCCTGCCCATGAGTCAGACTCATAATCAAGAAAAAAGGCGGGTTTCAAGCAAGGTGCTTGTCTTGAAACCCGAGATGAATCACGAAAAGAACTCTTCCGTGTGTGAAATTTCGACGACCCGCGTGTTTCCCTCTGTGTCTTTGACAACAACGAGGTCAAACTTGGAACCGTCTTCACACACAACCTCGATCACAACGACGATGTGCTTCGGATGACACTTGTACGCGTGCACAATCTGGTCTTCCTGTGCCTGAAAGATGGCCGAGCGAGCCTCGATAAGCTCTTCGCGGACTTTTCCGCGCAAAGGCAACCGAAGAATGTCTCCATCCTTGTCGACAGGCCAGTAATACCAGCCACTGTCTTCACGTGTCATGAACAGGCTCATGCCCTTGTGACAGATGAGGACATCAACGCCGACTTCGTTTGCCATCGAAGTGGCGTACTTGTCGTCCGCCATTCGAATGTACGGACGGTCTCCGTACTCACTGCCGTCGGGGTAGTGAATCTTCGGAAGAACTTCGTTTCGCAACAGCACTTCACACTGAGGTTTGGTGCTGCGCAAATATCCGATGGAGATGTTGCGCGGACGCGCATACGGAAAACCGAGTGCGCTCGAGGGCAAGATCTCTTCGATCTTCGTTGCCGACTTCGCCCTATGCTTGAGATCGATTCCGACTTGTCGCAACTGGTCACCGACGACATCGCCGAGGGTAACAGCTGGAACAATGAATGCCTTGGTCTCTCTCGATGGCGCTTCCGTCTCAGCGAGAGCGCGCACAATGGCACGCTTCGCAACAGGCGCGCTTGCCGTTGTTGCCGGCAGCGAAACGAACCTTCTCTTTGGTGAACCAGAATTCGTATCCATGGGACTCCTCTTGTGCGGACAAGCCGCAATGGAAAAGAACGTCGGTGAGAGTTACACAACTCCCAAAAAAATACCGAGTATGAAGGAGAAGAGTTTGTTTAGTGGCCGAAGGCATAAACAAATGATGGTTTCAAACGGTGCGAAGAAAGCCGGAGCCTTGTTTGCATCGGGAAATTCATCGACAATCGCTCCGCCGAAACGGAGTTTATCAGGCAGTTGCCTGATTCATCTGCTCACAAGTTGCAGACGAAATGATTGCATACTCTTGGTCCTCCATACTCGATATTTTTAATAAGTAGTAAAGAAGAAAAGTAGAAGAGTAGAAAAGAAAAAGAAATTACGAAAAAATTCTTTCCACTTTTCTACTTTACTACTTACTCCTTATCTACTTTCACAGTCCGATTGAATCGACAATGTATTCTCAATTCAATCGGACGGCCGTTTCATAGAGTCGAAACGGCCAAGTGGGCGATGTGACGCATCACCATTTTCTTTTTCTGTCCCCCTGCAGAGTGACCTCGCTCACGGAATGTCCGAGGCGAGGCCACTCTGCATTTTCCTAGGCGACTTTCCTGCACGAGCAAACAGCATCGTGTTCACGAACCATCTGCTCGATCTCTTCCCGTGAAAACGAATCGTGAAAATTGCGCCCACGATCACACCGGCAGTGCTTCCTCCTCGCACCACAGTGTTCGCAGACTTTCGGGTGGAGTTTCTTCTTGTTGTCGACTTCCTCACCGCGACAACTTTGGTGGTTTCGGCTTGCGCCGGTGTTTTCCATGATCAATCCACACAGGTCTCAATGACCTTTTTCTATTTTGTTCTGATCACCTATCCTCGATTGTTTCGAGGACCTGTGAAAAGGCCCAAGCAATTTTGATCATTGTGATCTTGTTGCTTGGGCGAGTTGAGAAATGAACGAGTAACTAGATGACGAGCGCCCTGTTGAGCAGGTGCGGGAGCTCGCGGCGAGCTTTCATGATTCGCGCGAACTCGATGGCGTCCCGCTTTGCTTTCTCCCTCGCTGCAAAGATCGCATCCTCGCTCTGGCGTGCGGACCATGCGCTCGACGACGAGTTCTTGCTCACACGAGCCTTGTTCGCGCCGACCAAATTCTTTTGCCTTCCGGGAAACGACTGCATGATTCTCCTTCTTCTTGTTTGGGTTGTTGTTAGAACTAGGCCGCCTGCTTCTCTTCCTGCTGACCGACTTCGGTCTTGATGCTTCCGCCGATCGAGACCACATTCGCGAGAATGCGGTGCTCGTGACGTTCCCACTGGCGCTTCGCCCTCGTGAGACGCTTCCAGGAAGTTTCCTCACCCTTCAGCGAATTGCGAATCTTCCTTTCTCCGAACCGCGTTCCTTCGAACGTCGGCATCAGATGAATGAAGTCATCGGCCTCAGGCACCTGGAGGCACCACCTGCCGAAGTTGTAGCGTTCATCACGTTCAGCCGAAATCGAAATCTCGTGTTCGTGATTCCACTCTCCGTACCAGTACCTGTCCTGAAGGAGCATGAACTTCCATTCGTTGGAGGAATCTTCCCGGAAGTAACGCATGTCGTCACCATCCCGGTCTTCATCCTCATACGCATCATTCTGGAAGCACTCCATCCTGTTCAGCTTGTCGATCTTCGACAACAGCTTCGGACGGCGAAGGTCGCCGTAGTGGTCGAAGCTGTGATCTGTGATGACATTGAACCCTGCCGGAAGCGGCGGGCTCCACAGACCCTGACGACCGAGGTCCTCGAGGTTGTGGGGCTCGTACAAATCCTGCAGGTTGCTGAGCTCTTCGCTTGCGATGTCGAATGCCCAGCGCTCAGACTGACGCGAATCGTACACCACCTGGACCTCGTAACGAGTCGGTCCAAGCAGAGCGAGCTTCTCGTCGTTTTCCAAACGCCGCAGTCGAACTTCCTCACGCGCCGCGTTGTACGCGAAGCGATCGTACGGATAGCCCTTCTTCTTGAGCATCGCGAGGTGCGGGTTGTTGCGCAGTTCGCACCACACCGACTTCGCATCCGCATCCTGACGCCGCCGCTCGACCTCCTTGTCGAAGTGTGCAACCTCGATCGCGCTCATGAACTTCACGTTCTCGATGGCCCGATGCGGATGGCGCGCCCACTGCTTGCGAGCCTTCCGATTCGAGCGCTTCCACGAGTGACCGTGAGAGCAATTGTTACGATGTTCCTCAAGATTGTCCTGCGCATCGTCCGCCAGCTTGGCCGGCAGATGATGGAACTTGTCCCGACGCTTGGTCAGGAAGCCGAACTTCGGGAACGTCTCGGCCTGATGCCGATCTTCCCAGTCACGCTTCTTCTCATCCAAATCCTGCCCCTCGTCGTAGGCGTAGTCATCACAGAGGCACTCACTCGCCCAACAGCCACACGGAGCGCGAAAAGATGATTCGCGCGGGTCAGAATAATCATCTTCCGTGTCCATGTAGGGATACTCGGGGTCGTGACCGCCGTTGTACCGACCGTAATCCACATCACTGTCATCCCAATCATCCCAACGGGAGTCCACGAAGTAATCTTCGGGACGACCAGCAGGAACAACAGAGAGACAGACACAACAGGACAGATCATTTCGACAGCCGATGCAGGTCACATCTTGAAACTTATCAGGCAATTGCGTTGCCATGAAACACTCCTCTTTGAGAAAACATTTTTGAATGAACTACCTACCAATCACCAGCCCTCGACCATTCGAGAACTTGTGAAAGGGCCCAAGCAAGTTTGATCACCGTGATCTTATTGCTTGGGCGAGTTGATGTTGAAGGAACTAGGCGGCGTGGCGATAGACCTGATTGAGCTTGGTCTGCGAGCCGATGTCGAGATCGACATCTTCCGCGTCGAAATCGTCATCGGTCAAGAGCGAGTCGATGCGCGCCAGCCAGACGGCGTGGCAGTGCTCGATGTACGCATCGTACGCATCGGCTTCAGCCTGGAACGCGAGGAAGCTCTTCAGAAATTCCTCGGACATGGCGCTGTAGCTGTGCTGCAGCTTCTTGTGCCGCGCCCATTGCCTCGGCGCTTTGTGGTTGGAGTTCTTCCACGTCGCACAGTTGCGGGTGGTGTTCTTGTAACGCCGACTCTCACCGAGGCCATCCTCCGCACCCAGGTACTCCTTCCACGAAACATGGTCATTGTCCTGAACCTCGAAGTCCTCGTCGATCATGAGCACTTCGTCGCTCTCGACGTCGTCCTCGGTGACGACCTCGATGATCTTCCGATCGTTGGCGAGCATCTTCAGCTCACGACGTGCTTCGAAGACACCTTCCATCAGCCGATGGCTGCCATACGACACCGGCGGGGCACAGACTCCGATAAGGTTGTCGAAACGACGAGTCCGGACACCCCTATGACGAACCGAACCTGAACAAAACGTAAGCATGGTTTCTCCGTATAAACCAAAAGTATTTACGAACAGACACACAAAATCCCACGTTCGGAGAGAATTCGTGGGGATTATCTTAGAACGCGGGATTTTGTTTGATTTTCCACGCACTCTCTCCTAAAGAAAGCGTGAAAATAGATTCAAATTGGAAGGAATTTTGACGTATAAATATATCACAAAAATGGCATTTTGTCAAGGGTGCGATGAGAATAAGCCCAATATTCCAATCCCTTTTCTTTCAATGTGATTTCGATCTTCTCCACTATTGCCGAACATGCTAAAATACAGCCACATGTCCAAGAAAAAACGCGCTTCGCGCCAATCCAATTCATATTCATCTGCTCATTTCACCTTAAGCCCAGAAGCAAAAAAGAGTATTGTCACTGTTTTGCTCTTTGCTGTTGGCATTATCCTTTTTCTCGCTTTGTTCCATTTGGCGGGAAATTTTGGTACGTGGCTGAACCTACAACTTTCTCTTTTCCTTGGAATCGATCGTTACCTTGTTCCGTTTTTATTTCTCATGATCGGATTTACCCTTGCCTTTCCGGATCGCGGACGCATTTCTGGGTGGAATTATTTTGGACTGGTTTTTTTCTTCCTCTCTTTCAACGCGATTTTAAATTTGCTCTTTGTTAATCTTGCAAATCCACTTACAGATATCACAAGAGCTGGTGGATATTTCGGACAAATTCTTGCACTTGGACTTTCGTCTTTTCTTGGCTACTGGGGATCACTCGTCATTTCTCTTTCTTTGTTGTGCGTCTCTGTCATGCTTATTTTCAACACTTCGCTTTCTCAAGCACTTGGTGTTCACAAGCAATTATCTTCCTGGGCACAAAACAAAATTTCAAAAACAAAAGAAGATCAACCTGTTGATCTCGATGATGAAAATGAGGAAGATGAAAATCTGCTCATTGATGACACAGACGAAATGGAAGATGATGAAGAATTTGCAGAACCAGAACCAAAGAAATCTTTTTTTCATGTCACACCATTAAAAGAACAAGTAAAAGAAGAAACGGTGCTTACAAGCAAGAAACGTCGCAACATTGCTATTCCCCTTGATCTCCTTGAACACTCAACATCTAAAGCGCAGCCAGGAGACATTTAACGCAACAAAGAAATCATTGAACGCACCTTTCATGAATTCGGTATTGATGTCGAAATGGGAGAAACATCTGTTGGTCCAACCGTAACACAATTTACATTGAGACCATCGCAAGGAATAAAAATTTCGCGCATCGTTGCTTTGCAAAATGATTTAGCTCTTGCTCTTGCTGCTCACCCACTCAGACTTGAAGCACCGATTCCAGGAAAGTCTCTTGTGGGAATTGAAGTTCCAAACACAAAAGTCGCAACCGTTACGTTGCGTGATGTCATAGACACAAAAGAATTTACAAAAGAAGCAACAGGACTTTCAATCCCTCTTGGAAAAGATGTTTCTGGAAAGCCTTGGACGATTGATCTTGCAAAGATGCCTCACCTGCTTGTTGCCGGATCAACAGGATCTGGAAAATCTGTTTGTTTGAATGAGCTGATTGTTTCTCTCTTGTATCAAAATGGTCCAGATGATTTGAAGTTGATTCTCGTAGATCCAAAACGTGTTGAGCTCACCATGTTTGCCGGCATTCCCCACCTGCTTGTTCCGCCAATTACAAACACAGATGACACTGTGAATGCACTGAAGTGGACCGTAAGAGAAATGGAACGCCGTCTCGATGTCTTGTCTAAATTCGGCGCAAGAAACATTGATCAGTACAATGAAAAATCAGAAGAGCGCATGCCAAAAATTGTCGTCGTGATTGATGAACTCGCTGACCTCATGACTTCAAGTGGAAGAGAAGTAGAAGGAACAATTGTTCGCATCGCCCAAATGGCACGTGCGGTTGGAATCCACCTTGTGCTTGCAACACAGCGTCCAAGTGTGGATGTTATTACCGGACTCATTAAAGCAAACGTTCCTGGTCGTATCGCTTTCGCTGTTGCATCGCAAACAGATTCAAGAACCATTCTTGATATGAGCGGTGCGAAAAAACTTCTTGGTCGTGGAGACATGCTTTTCACAAGTGCAGAAGTCGCAAAACCAAAACGTATTCAGGGAGCATATGCATCCAATGATGAAATCGAGCGCGTTGTCGCCTTCTTGCGACAAAAAGGAGAACCGGATTACAATCTAGCTATCACAGAAATCACAAAAGCTGGCACTGTCTTCAATAGCGCCGGAGATGATGAACCACTCTTTGATCAGGCAGTAGAAATCGTTATCAAAGCAGGAAAAGCTTCTACATCATTCTTGCAACGCCATTTGAAGGTTGGATATTCTCGGGCCGCACGCATGATTGACCTTATGGAAGAATCAGGGGTTGTTGGTCCTGGAGAAGGCGCAAAGCCACGTGAAATTCTTGTAGACTCTTGGCCACCAGGCGGAAACTTCAAAGAAGGCATGCCAACAGCAGACGATGATTATTTTGAAGCAGAAAAACCATTCAAGGAAAAAGATCTTGTTGAAGAATTAGAAGATGATGGTTTCCTTGATCCGCATGTTGAACCAAAGCCTCTTGAGTCAGAAGATACATCTGAACAAAAACCAGCCCCAGCTTCACAAAAACAAAAACCAAACTGGGATGAAGATATTGATGATGCTTGGTTTGCAAAAGAAGAATAAGAAAAGTAGCTGGTAGTAAGTAGCGAGTAGCGAGGTTCTAGAGAACGTTTTATAAAACCTTACTACTTGCTACCAGCTACTCGCTACTAACCAACCCTTATGGCCTTCGTGATTCGACAATTTCATAATGAGCAAACACTTGGAGAAAAACTCCACACCCTGAGAAAGGAGGCTCGTTTAACATTGTCTGAATTATCTGCGATGACCAAAATTCAAAAGACCTATCTGAAAGCATTTGAAGCAAATGCCTTTCACAAACTTCCAGACCCTATTTACGCAAAGAATTATTTAAGAACACTTGCAAGAACTCTCGGTGGAGAAGAAGCCTATTATCTAGATCAGTTTGAACAAGAACGTGGAACGTGTGATGTTGTCTATAAACACCAAACACCTCGCCAAAGAACACGTGCCGTATCACTCTTTGTCACAAGTCGATTCGCACACATCTGTTTATTCGTTCTTTTGATCGGATCACTTGCCTCCTACATCGGGTTTGAAATCAAGACAATTGTTTCACCGCCGCATCTCTCAATCTCCTCGCCTGCAGATGGCTTTCTCACAACAGATGCAACCATTTTTGTGAAAGGAAAAACAGAAAAAGGAGCCTCTATAAAAATAAATGGACAAACA
>CAIKXH010000049.1 GCA_903831335.1 Candidatus Uhrbacteria bacterium
ATCACTTCCGATTTTAAGCGGAATGCAGACCAGAGCAAGGATTTCCTGCTCCGCTAAAAAATTTTTCTCCATGGGCGGAAAGGTTTCAATGGATCCATAGACAGGGAGCCCCTGGTTGAAAAGATCAATCCAACGTGAGAAACCATCTGCAGCAAAGTCTTTATTTTGTAGAGCTTTGTTGTTGATCTGGGACTTTACGCCATCGTTGCACCATTCGAAAACTTGAGAAGTAAGGATAATATTTTCAGGTGATATTCGTTTTTTGATGACGTATACACGGCTGACCTGTGTCGCTTTTCCCAGCTGTTCAAGCACTTGGTTTATACATTCCTCCCAATTAACCGATCTTAGGAATTGTTCAGCAGAAAACCCCACCGCTTTAAGGATGGCATCGCGGTGTTGTAAATTTTCTTCCACTTGTTTTTGGCTGGAAATATCCAGGAGGATGCCATGCCAAAAGAGGGGAGTTCCATCTTCCATGACGAGGGACGCATCTTCTTTTACCCAAACATAATGACCATCCCGGTGCCGTATTCTATACTCAATCCGGAATGGTTCACCTGTTTCGTCGGTTCGGACGTCTTCAGTGAGAACACGTTCTTTGTCAGCAGGGTGCAGCGAGTTTTCCCAGATGTTATCCCCGGCTATCCATTCTTCTGGTGTATAGCCAAGCAGGTCAACCAGACGCGGGCTCATGTAGTGTGTGACATCAGGACGGTTGAACTGGTCCATGAAAACAACTGCTGGTAAATTTTCAACAAGCGAACGGTAGCGCTCCTCGGCCTCGATCAGTGAGTTTTCGGCATTTTTTTGTTTTGTAATGTCGGTAACAAATCCTTCATAGTATAAAATTTTTCCGTTTTCATCCCTGACCGACCGCGCATTTGTTGACGTCCAAATGATGCCGCCATCTTTTTTTAGATTTCTTGCTTCAAATTTGTCAACGGCATTGTCCCGCTCCATTGCTCTGGTAAATTCCCGGCGACTCTCATCCGCCAAATGAATTTGTGTACTGATATCCGTGATGCTTTTGAGCATCTCTTGCGGGGAATTGTACCCATAGATCTGAGCCATTGCCGCATTGACAAAAATGAAGTGCCCATGGGTGGAGGAACGGAAAATCCCCTCGGTGGTCGATTCAAAAAGGTCTGAAAAATTTTGTTCCGCTGTTTTTAGCGTTCTATTTTCTTTTTTTATGAGTATGAAGAGAAGGAGTGCAGTGCTGATAACATAAAACCAGCCTTTATACATTTGGATAATCAAATACTGGTCTTGATCGGCAAACAATAAGGCAATCGCCTGGTCTGAAAGCAGAATCCAAAAAAAACCTAACAAGGCGTAGATAAGAGATATTTTTAACGCGGATGAGACTCTCTGCTTTATCATTCTGACCGAGAAATTTTTCCCTTGATTGATTATAGACTCTTTTCAAGGTTTTTTCATAATAATACTTTAACAAAAAAGCAAGCCCAAAAAGGCTTGCTTTTGAAGAGGCGTCGAGGGGATTTGAACCCCTGATGAGGATTTTGCAGACCCTTGCCTTACCACTTGGCCACGACGCCATATACACAATGAGGATTGCTGACTGAACATCTTCCAATCCGCAACCCTCTATGTTTGAGCGGGCGATGGGATTCGAACCCACGACCTTCTCCTTGGCAAGGAGACGTACTACCACTGTACTACGCCCGCGAACACGATCAAAGCCATCTTGACCGGAGTGCCGAGACCCAGGATCGGACTGGGGACACCACGATTTTCAGTCGTGTGCTCTACCAACTGAGCTATCTCGGCTAACCAAACTTTATTTGTTAAGCGCCCGTGATTTTACACGCACTTGTATGTATTTGTCAAGAAAAGCACGCAAGTTCGTGCTGTTGATTTTTATGCCAAATCTCTTCTTGACTTTTTGTATTCATTTCGATATAATGTTAGGTCGCTGTCCAAAAGGGACAGTTAAAATCGTTTCATAACCCAGCCACACTCAGGAGAGAAGAATGGCATCTTCTTTGCCCCAAAAAACTTACGCGCGTATCCCAGTAAAGTTAGACCTTCCCAACTTAATAGAAGTACAGCTTGATTCCTTTGAAAGACTCAAGAAAGAGGGCTTGAATGACCTCTTCCATGAAATATCACCCATTGAGTCTTACAACAAGGGAATGAAGTTGTTCTTCCCAAGCCGTGGTCCTGAATCACAACAATGGGGACTTAAATATTGGTTTGGAGAACCCAAGCATACGATTGAAGAATGTGTTGAGCG
>CAIKXH010000050.1 GCA_903831335.1 Candidatus Uhrbacteria bacterium
ATCTCGAGCGTATTTTGATCATCTGTATTGTAGTGAATGATGTTCAGTGTCCGAGCGTTGCTGATGAAGATATTTGCAATCTCATTTACCCGCGGGTATCGATTGGGCCATTTGTTCGTTTCGCCACGGAGTGTCTGTGCGCATGCAAGGACACCCACCATGAGTTCCTTGTCGAGATTCTGGGGCATTGCTGCAAGAGTCGCCTCAACTTCTTGACGATGAAGAAAACCTGTTACGCCAATGTAAGATCTTGGATACACGCGACACCTCTTTAAATGAACGCGACTCACCCAGCCGTTGGGTGTCATGCTTGTGACAAGCAAAGCTAACACGAAAAATGCTCGTTTGTCAACCAATCATCTTGACACAAGCCTGATTTTACGTTATATTTTCGCGTTCCCATGTAGGGAGCACACACATGGTCAAAATGGAGGTTCAGTGAACATCGCAGAAGAATACGCAAGCAGACGAGTAGCGGAAGCGGCTGTGAAAAAGCAATGGGAAGACGTTGCAATGCACCTCGCAAAGCGCATTCCCGCGTCGTGTCGTACATTCGGTGAAAAACAGAATTGGATTCGATCCGACAATCCCGCACTTCATAGCAGCTGGATTTTGCCCGCCTCGCTTGAAGGTTGGATCGTCCGCATGGAGAAATACGGATTTGCACTTTTGGTGAATATTCGAAGCGACGAGCTTGACAATACAGGCTTTACTGATATGGAAGACGCGTTGAAAAAGCTCCGAAGTCTTCAGCGGGCGTGGAGGGATCACATTCGCATGGTCCTTCAGAGCTACAAGTCCAAAGGCAAAATCGATCTCATTAGAATGACCTTTTATATGCGCGGGTTTGAGTGGAGTGAGGAAGAATACTTGCGCGGGTTCAAAACAAGGACGCAAAATGAAAATTGAAAAAGTACTCGCTTTGTTTGCTGTCACCATTTTTGTCTTGTTGATGATGCAAGCGGTGTTTCGTCTCGGATACGGGATTGGAAAACGTGAAGGCGGGGAACGTATGCAAGCATGCGAAGCATTCACGGACTGCCTGTCTACCAAGACGAACGACGCGGATCGATTCAAGGTCTGCAATGACCTCGCGATCAAGCTCAAGAAGAGTGTCGAACAACCCAAGAAGAATTAGATCTCACCAGCTAAGCAGAAATGCGGCTGGTTTTTTTGTTTGATGCATACCCTTGTTCGTTTTTCTCTTTTATGATATTTTTCTCTCGCGAAAAGAAATGGCCTCATCGTCTAGCGGTTAGGACGGCAGGTTCTCATCCTGCAAATCGGAGTTCGATTCTCCGTGGGGTCACCAACAAAAAAGCTCAGCTCGCGCTGGGCTTTTTTGTTTCGTAATAGAAAATCATTTCTTTGCCTTCAGCTTTCCTGTTGTCAAAATCCCAGACTTATAAAGTTCAATGAGACCAAGAAGTGCAGCGAGGATTGTTGGGCCGGCGATGGCGCCCACAGAACCGAATGCGGCGAGTCCACCAAGGACGCTGATGAGCACAAGGAAAGAGTTTAGATGCGCTCGGCCACCGATGAGAAATGGACCAATAACGTTATCGATCGTGCTGACAAAGACAAGAGACCAGATGAGGAGTCCGATCGCGCTCATGGTAGATCCTGTAAAGAATAGGTAGAGGATTGCAGGGATCAGAACAATGGAGGTTCCGAGAAGTGGAACGAGTCCTGCGATTCCTGCGAGGGCTCCCCAAATGAGACTGCCCGGCACTTTGAAAATCATGAGTCCAATGCCTGCGACAACACCCTGAATGATCGCTACAAGGAGAACACCGAAGACCACGCTTCTGATGGTGTTAACAATACGCTTTACCAATTTTTCATCAACACCATTTTCAAGCGGTGAAAGAAGAAGAGCTTCCTTGTGTAGATGTTCTTTGTTGACGAGAAGATAGTAGAGACAAAGGAAAAAGATGAACGTGTTTAAAATTAATTGTGTTGAGCTTGAGAAAACCGTTCCGATGTTTTCAAATGCCCACGTTGCCACAGACTTTCCGATTTGGCCCATGTCAACAGAAGTGATTTCTTGTTGAATTGGGGCTGGGAGCGCTTGAATGAGAGGGGAGACAGATGTTTTTAGCTGATCGATCCATGAGGTGTCTGTGAAGGATGTTTTTACGAGTTCTGAAGCCTGTGTAACCATGAGGAACAGAACGATCAATAATGGAATGAAGACCAGTACAAATGTGGCCACAGAAAGAATGGCTGCAGACAAACGTGGACGCTTGATCAGGCGCTTGAGCCACTTGTCGACAGGCGACAAGATAACCGTCACAACAGCCGCGACAATGATCACCAAAATAAACGGCTGAAGAATTTGCCAGAAGAGATAAAGAATCATGGTTGTGACAAGAAGAAAAAACCATTTTTCTATTGTCATGTGTTGAGGAATGTTTGGCATAGATGTGTTCAGTATATCAGAGAGTCGTTGAGTCGATAAGTCGTCGAGTGTTGGATGTTATGATTTGTCATTGCGAGGAGTCTCGATGTTTCTATCGAGACGACGAAGCAATCTTTCCGAGAGATACGCGCGGTAAGATTGCTTCGTCGTCGATGACTCCTCCTCGCAATGACAAGAATTCTTTTTCTCTTTTCTCGCCTCGTGTTATAATTTATTTATGCTCGAGGAACTCTTTTTTGAAATCGGAATTGTTTTTATCATCGTCGCTGCGGCATCGATGTTGATTTATCGTCTCAAGCTTCCTTTGATCCTTGCATACATTGTTACGGGTGTTGTGATTGGTCCAGGATTGTTTGCCCTTACAAAAAGTTCAGATATCTTTCAGGTCATGTCGCAAATCGGCGTGGCGTTTTTGCTTTTTACGGTTGGGCTTGGGTTGAATTGGAGAAGTGTGAAAGATGTTGGAGGTGTTTCGTTTGCAACAGGGATTGGACAAGTGGTTTTTACAACGATTGTTGGGTTTGGATTTAGTCTTTTGCTGGGATTTGATGTTGTAACCAGTTTGTATCTTGCAGTTGCATTCACATTTGCAAGTACCATCATTGTCGTGAAGTCTCTGACAGACAAAGAAGATATTGATTCGCTCTATGGCCGCATCAGTATCGGATTTTTGCTTGTGCAGGATTTCGTTGCCATGATTATTTTGCTTGTGCTGAATGCAATGAAATCTGGTGCTCCACTTGAACAAGTGTTCGTTGGTTCTTTATTGAAGGCGATCATTCTTGTTCCGTGTCTGTGGTTTGTCTCAACAAAACTATTACCTCCAATTCTAAACTTTGTTGCAAAATCTCAAGAATTATTATTTGTCTTTGCGATGGGTTGGTGTTTTGTAATCGCCATTCTTTTGCTGCAACTTGGGTTTGGAATTGAACTTGGAGCACTTATTGCTGGTATTACGCTTTCCGGTTCGTTTTTTCAGCGTGAAATTAACACACGTATTCGTCCGCTCCGAGATTTCTTCTTGATCATGTTTTTCATTATTCTTGGGACACATTTTGATCTCTCTAGTGTTGTGCACATGGCTGGTCCGATTCTTCTTTTTACTTTGTTCATCTTGCTTGGAAATCCACTGATCGTGCTCGTTGTTATGCGTTGGCTCGGTTATCATCCAAGAACAGGATTTCTTGCCGGAACAACTGTTTCTCAGATTTCGGAATTCTCTTTTATTATTATCGGATTTGGAATCGCAAGCGGACAATTGTCGAATGAAATTCTTGGACTTGTCACAGCTGTTGGGCTGCTCACTATTGCCGGCAGTTCATTTCTTATTGAACACAATGAACGCATTTATAACTGGATGTCACCCGCGCTCCGATGGCTTGAACCAAGAAAGATTCTTGCTTCAGAACTAAAGAAAACACATAAGCCAACAGAAGTTATTTTGTTTGGATTTCACAGAACAGGAGCAAGTCTGTTTGAAACAATTAAAAAAATGCGTCAAACGTATACTGTTGTTGATTTTGATCCTCAAGTCATTTATGAATTGGCAGAAGTGGGAATTCCGTCTGTATACGGGGATGCTGGGGACGAGTCATTTTTAGAAGAAATTCATGCAGATAAATCCAAATTGATTATTTCTACCATTCCAGATGTTTCGATCAGTGTAATTCTTTTGTCTTTTCTTCAAATCAAAAAATTCAAAGGAGTTATCCTTGTTTCTGCGCGCACGCGTGAAGAAGCAGATATGTGTTATGAGCTCGGCGCCTCCTATGTGATCGTTCCTAGTATATTGAGCGGAAAGAAAATGTCTGAATTATTAGGAAAGACAAAACTCAACAAAAAGGATTGGCAGAAACTTCACGAACATCCTATACTCTAGAAATATGGTTTCTTTCACACAAGATGTACAACTCTCCAATCTGTTAGCTCGTGCGCGCGTGAGTCCCTATTTTGATCTAGAGCGAGCGTTGCACGTGATGTTGGAATCCTGGATGCGACAACAAGATGATGTAAAGCAATCAGCAGAACAATTGTCAGGAGCACCCGTAAGGCAAACACGCTCCATTGCAAAAATTTTTACGTGGCCAAGTGAAGAATTGTGTGCGTGTTTGCACAAAGCAGAAGAAGATCATTTATATCTGTATGATTCAGAGAACAATGATTTGGTAAAGATTGAATCTGCTGAACCAATGCTGTTGCCTGTTGAGCACGGGGATCGGATTGTGATATTGAATGAGAGAATTGCAAAGCATCTTACTGAGCATGAATTAGAACAAATTCTTCATCAACACACAGATGACCCTGACTACATTCTAGAAAAAGAACTTTGCTTGCATGCACATGTGAATGTGAGATCTCAAAGACACATTCATCCAGATTCTTTTGCTGCATCTACACTCAAGGTTTACTCCCTTGGTAGGGAATAGAACTCTTGATTTTTCTGGTGTTTTTTGCTATTATCTATCGTGAATTAATTGAATTTCTATGCCACCAGGTGATGCTCGAGGAAGTTATGATCCAGGAGAAGCAGGACGTCAAAATCGTGCTGCAGAGACACGAGCTGGTATTAATAGAGCTGAGAGACGTTCTGATCAATTAACAACACAGGAAGCTGAGGCGTTAAAGTTAGAGAATGAAAATGCAGCCGCTCGAGACAGACTGAACAGAGACCGGTTTGCAACCCGATATCAAGCAGATGCAGTATCAGTTGAACCAAAAGTGCAGGCTGCACGAGCTGAGGCGGTAGCAATTGCTAGTGGGAAACGGGAGTTTAGAGCGCCTGAAGCTCAGTCGGGAATGGTGGAGGTTTCTCCGTTGTCTACCCAATCTGAAACTGCCAGAATAAAAGAAAGTATTAAGCCACCAGAACGTCAACAACAACCAGCTGCAAAACCAAAAAAATGGTTCGGATTATTTGGATAAATATCACTTGACGCAAAATAGTTAGCACTCTATAATCTAGAGTGCTAATTTGTTTCCGGAGAACTGTTGTAGATACGGATTACAGATCGATACAGATATGACAGATGATCAAGGACAAGAATTTGTTGGCATTCCAGTCTGTTATCTCTATCTGTAATAATCTGTAATCCGTATCTACCACTCGTTTTACATCATATGGAACCGCGTCAACAACAACTGCTTAAATTCATTATTGACGATTACATTCAAACCGCTGAGCCGGTTGGTTCAAGATGTTTGGTAGAGAGATATCATCTGGATATTTCGCCTGCGACCGTGAGAAATGAAATGAGTTTGTTGGAGGAAGAAGGGTATTTGCGTCAGGCACATACTTCTTCTGGAAGAATTCCAACAGAGAAGGCGTATGAGTTTTATTTGAAGGAGGTGTTAGGGAAAGGTGGAAAAGGCGGAGAGGGCGGAAAAGATGGGAACGCGTTTGGACATCTAGAACACGAGCAGAATAAAGAGTCTGCTGTGAAGTCTATTGCGAAGAGACTGATGGAAGTTTCTGGAGAAACCGCGATTGTCGCGTTTGATCCGAACTGGAGTTTTTATACAGGTGTCTCGAATTTGATGCAGAAGCCAGAGTTTCAGGATTCGGTTTCGACTCTTGCGGGCCTTGTTGATCAATTTGATGAAGTGGTGTCAGACATGTTTGACCGAGTCTCACATGAGCCGCAAGTGTTTATCGGATCACACAATCCGTTCGGTGATCAGATGACCACGATTATTGTGCGCTACGATTTTCCAAATACGTCTGGCGGAATCCTCGGTCTCGTTGGTCCCATGCGTATGGACTACGCAAGGAACCTCGCGCTTCTAGAGGCGGCAAAGAAGATTATTAATGAGCTGAGTGAAGAATAAGTAAGTAATGTCTGAAAGGTCGGAAACGTCTGAAATGTCTGAAAGGATTACAAATTCTTCTCCGACCTTTCCGACCTTTCCGACATTTCCAACCTTTATGTCCGAAACACCTATCGACCCAACAACAGAACAAACTCCCGAAACACCCACAACATGTCCCTCCTGCGATGAATACAAACTTGGATGGCAACGGGCGCTTGCGGATTATGACAATCTGAAAAAAGATTTAATGAAGGAACGGGAAGGAATGCGACGCGGAGCAAAAGAAGATGTTGCGGAGTCGATCATTCCGATTCTCGATCACTTTGATCAAGCTCTGAAGTTTAAACCACAAGGCCTCGACGCTACTGTCGAGAACTGGCTCACAGGCATGATGCATGTGCGTAACCAGCTTGAGAGTGTATTGCTCGAGATGGGAGTCACACCATTTGGATCTGTTGGTGAAGCATTTGATCCGCATTTTCATGAATCCGTCGGAGAGCGTGAAGATGAATCGCAGCCAGAGCACGCTGTCGTAGAAGTTTCACAACGCGGTTGGAAACTCGGTGATCGCGTGATCAGACCAGCGACCGTTATCATAAATAAATAAGTTCTGTCATTGCGAGGAGTCTCGATGTTTCTGTTGAGACAACGAAGCGGTGACAAAAAACAAAATAAAAAATAAATTTAATTGTGTCATTGCGAGGAGTTCGACGACGAAGCAATCTTGCGCTTCGTGTCGAAAAGATTGCTTCGCTTCGCTCGCAATGACAGAAAACATCATATGTCAAAAATTATTGGAATCGATTTAGGAACAACAAACTCATGCGTGGCGATCATGGAAGGTGGACAACCAAAAGTGATGGAAAACAAAGAAGGTGCGCGCACAACTCCATCTATTGTGGCAACTTCGAAGAATGGCGAGCGTGTTGTTGGACTTCCTGCAAAGCGCCAAGCTGTGACAAACCCAGCAAATACATTATTCTCGATCAAGCGCCTTATCGGACGTCGTTTTGATGACACAGAAGTTGCGCGCGACAAACAAATGATGCCGTACGCGATTGTAAAACATGGTGATGGTGTTGCTATTAAAATGGGAGACAAGGAATACACACCAGAAGAAGTTTCTGCCATGATTTTGCAAAAACTGAAAGCAGATGCAGAAGAAAAGCTTGGCGAGAAGGTGACAGAAGCCGTGATCACAGTTCCTGCATATTTCGACGATGCGCAAAGAAACGCAACAAAAGTTGCAGGTGAAATCGCGGGACTCAAAGTTCTTCGTATCATCAATGAGCCAACAGCTGCGGCTCTTGCGTACGGTTTCGACAAGAAGGCTGGTCAGCAAATTGCTGTTTACGATCTTGGAGGAGGAACGTTCGACGTGTCCGTTCTCGACATCTCATCTGATACCGTCGAAGTAAAATCGACCAATGGTGATACGCACCTTGGTGGAGATGACTTTGATCGCGTGATTATCGATTGGATCCTTGCAGAATTTAAAAAACAAGAAGGAGTGGACCTTGCAAAAGATCCTCTTGCTTTGCAACGCATTAAGGATGCTGCAGAACGCGCAAAGATTGAACTTTCTACATCACAACAAACAGAAATCAACCAACCGTTTATTACGTCGGATGCGAATGGGCCGAAACACTTGGTGATTACCCTTACTCGTTCAAAACTCGAGGAACTTTGTTTTGACCTTGTGCAACAAACTATCGGACCCGTGAAAGCAGCGCTTAAGGATGCTGGTTTGTCGAAAGACGACATTCAAGAAATTGTCATGGTTGGTGGAATGACACGCATGCCACTTGTTCAAAAAGTGGTGGAAGAATTCTTTGGAAAGAAACCAAACATCTCTGTGAACCCAGATGAAGTTGTGGCTCTCGGTGCCGCAGTTCAAGCAGGAGTTTTGCAAGGTGAAGTGAAAGATGTGTTGTTGCTCGATGTAACTCCTTTGTCCGTCGGAATCGAAACCATGGGAAGCGTGATGACAAAACTCATCGAACGCAATACAACCGTTCCGACTTCGAAGTCACAAATTTTCTCTACAGCAGCTGATAATCAGACAACGGTTGAAATTCACGTCATGCAAGGAGAACGCCCAATGGTGGATGGAAACAAAACACTCGGAAAATTCGTGTTGTCCGGTTTGCCAATGGCCCCACGCGGAGTTCCACAGATCGAGGTAAAGTTCGATATTGATGCAAACGGAATTTTGCATGTAACAGGAACCGATAAAGCATCAGGAAAGAGCCAACAAATTACCATTCAAGGTTCAACAGGACTCTCGAAGGACGAAATCGAACGTATGAAGAAAGATGCAGATGAACATGCAGAAGAAGACGCAAAACGAAAGGAACGTGTTGAACACCAAAACATCGCAGACACCATGATCTACACAACAGAAAAAATGTTGAAAGATGGTGGCGATAAAATTTCAGAAGTTGAACGCAAAGAAGTAGAAGAAAAAATCACCGCGCTCAAGGCTGTAAAAGATGGTGATGACCACGAAGCAATTAAGAAAGCCGCAGATGAATTGTCGACAGTCGCGCAAGCGGTTGGTGCGAAGATGTATGAGGCAGCAGGGAAGGCTGGAGAAGCCGGAGAGGCTGGAAAGGCCGATGAAGAGAAAAAAGCAGACGAACCGATTGATGCGGAGTTTACGGAGAAGAAAGAATAATATTAACGCAGGGGCGGGTTTTGTGCTCGCCCTTTTCGCGTGTTTTTGATCGTACATTCATTTATACCAAATTATGACCGACACAAAATTTTTCCTTTTCTGTGACGCGGCCGCAATCACACAAGATAACAAACTCATCGCCCACGGCATCTTCGACAACCTTGGCGCAAAACAATTTCCCGTGGTGCATCCATCGATGGCAGCGATCTTTCGCATTGAGGGGCCTGAAGTTGTTGATGGTGCAGAGCTGACGTTCCGATTGCGCAATGTGATGGCAGAAAAAGATTTGGTGGATGCAAAATTGCCGCTGAGCATGACGCATGCAAATAATTCGTTTCAAGGTGTCGTGAATTTAGTTGCGCTTCAGCTTGAGAATGCGGGGGAGTATCATGGAATTCTTTTAATGAATGGAAAACAGATTGCAGTATCGAAATTGATTGTAGGACAGGTGAAATAAAAAACCCGTCGTCTTGTATGACAATGGGTTTGGAGACTAGAGGAAGAGATGTGTGCGAAGAAAGAACTCAGGTTTGATTTCGTTGCTGTTCTCCCGAAGATGAACAGCGAGATCTATGCCAACGGTTCCGAATCGGAGGAGGAAGTTTGGTCCAGCACCATGACTCCATGCGGAGCCTCCATGATAACTTCCCCAACTTTCGTACTCGATTCCTGCGTGAGCCCAGCTGGCGACTTGATAGTCTGTTTGCAGGAACCAGTAGCCATGTTGGCTTTGCGGTTGAATGTCGGTTTCAATCCATCCCCACAATTTATTGAGATGCGGATTGAGTGTGAGAGAGATGAGCGGCTCGTTGTGCTTGAATGCCCAACCAGCTTCCAGTTCGATCTCGAGCCACCGCAACGCCTCAGCTTTGATGCCGAGGTACGAGATGGGAGCGAGTTCCCCGATCAGATTCCCAGAAGGGATAAATCGATACTCGAGCCGCATGTGTTTGCTGATCTCGTGCCCACCGTGAGCGATCACACGGATCCGAGACGGATGCCACGCGTGTTCTGCCTGTGCCGTAGAAGAAAAGAACAACATACACGCGATCAGGGTCAATAAGAACCGAATCATGGTATTCCTCTTTGACTTCAACTGTGTGAAATCAGCTATCTTCTACCATAAAATCAGTCGTTTGTCAAGATGTACGTAAGTTTATCTATCAAAAAATTATCGCTTTTACAAAAACAGAATCACCTACGGGTGATTCTGTTTTTTAGCAATATGTTGGAGAATTCTATTCCTTAAATTTTGGCCATTGATTATAGCCAATGACGGGGTTGTTGGATTGATATTGTTTGATAAATTCAACTTCCTTTTTATTAACTTCCTGGTCAAGTGCATCTGGTGATTGCCAAAGTATTTCTCGCCGGATTGTAAAATCACGTTTTTCTGTATCTGAAAAATCTACTTCCAACAACTTGCTATCTGGACTGCCGAAATATCTGAAAGTTCCAGTTAGGTCCTTGCCGATATATATTTTTCCATTTGGGTAAGTGATTTTATATATCCATTTCATATATTCTAATTAATCACCTCATTTAAACATTGTTTTGCAAACGGCGACAACTCATCCACATTCAACTC
>CAIKXH010000051.1 GCA_903831335.1 Candidatus Uhrbacteria bacterium
AGGAAAGGCAAGATAGAACGAAGCGGTTGCAAACGCACATAACAGCACAAGACTGGTCAGTTTTAACGCAATCGGTTTGGAACGAAGATTCATGGAAAGATGTCCAAAGCCAAGCAGAATAAGTGGACTTAAAAAGAAGGTGATGAGCGGGATGATTCTGTTTGCATAATTCGCACGTTCATAATCGATCAAGAAAGAAAAATCGATGACGTTTGCAAGCAGAAGATAATTCACGCTCAAAATAAGAATCATGAGGAAAAGAATACGCATCTGCTTTGCAAGATCTTTTCGATAGATCCACCATGCATATCCACTGATAAGAAGAACAATGAGGAAAATATTTTGACCGTAGACGTAGACAAAATCTAAAAGAGGACTAAATCGATTCTGTAAAAAAACTCCTAGGTTCATGGAGGAAATCAAATTGAGTGGATTCAAGTTTTCAAATGTTAAATGAAGACCGCTTCCGTTTTGAAGGGCCTGAACAACAAAACTTGCCGGAAGGGCGAGGGAGGCAATTACCACTGTGATCCAGGTAACAATGTTTGAGTATTTTTGAGAGATCCACGCATGTTCTTTTGAAAAATACAGAAGAACGAAAAAGAAAAACACGGGAATTCCCGCAATGGGATGAATAAGGATTGTGGTAATTGTTGCGAGGAGAAAAACGGCCCAGTGAGGAGCTTTTTCTTCAAGAAGGAGAGGAATGCTTGCAAGAATAAGAAGGACTGTCCAAAGGTTCGCAAGGTTTTGTGGGGTGGTTACGGTGAAGGATTCAAGGGGGAGGAGAAAAAGACCAAGTAAACAGAAAAGGGCGTATCGGGGCTTTTTGACGAGCGTATTTGCCCCCGTGAACCATGCAAGTGGAAGCAAAAGGGTCGCAAGAAGGGGGACAAGCCACGTATCAACAAGATCAATAGGGAGAGAGAATGCGTGCGAGAAAAACAGAACAAGGGAGTATTGTCCGATGTAATAAAACGGTTTGGGAGTAATCGTTCCAAATTCAGCTAGGTGAGATTCAGTTGCTTTGTGAATAAAGGAGTCAAATCCGTATCCGACAGGGTAGGCAATGGCAAGGAAAGAAAAAAGAGATCCCAAAATGACGAGAAACAAAATAAACGTCACGATATTTTCACGACCGCGGTAAAGAAGAACAGAACAGGTAAGAAGCGCAAAGAAAAAGAAAAGCAAGAATGTTGCAGGAATTTGATCAAACGGAGATCTGAGTGCCTCTGTGATTCTGTGTGTGTAGATGAAACGAAGAGAGAGGAGTGTGAGAAAAAGAATGCTTGCCCCAGCAAACAGAATGGGTTTTGTGAGAGAGGATCGAAAACGATTCCATTGTGTTTTCAGGTGTTGAGAGGTTGGAGATTGTGAAGCGGGAAGAAAAAATAAGCCAAGGGATAATGGGATCATCAGTTGGAACACGATAGCTGGCACGGTTGCAAGATAGTAGAAACAAGATCCAAGGATCATGACAAGAGAAAAAAACGTCCAAATTCCGATCCACCAACGCGTTGTGCCTTCTGCGTCTTTTGAGAGAAAATTTCCCACGCGCAATCCGATCCAGAGGAGATAGACCGTGAGCAAAAGAATGCCGATCCATGCCCTTTGGAGAAAAAACGTATTTACGCAAAAAACGGCTAGAAAAAGCAAAGGATACATGATAGAGTAAAAGCGAATTCGCATACCAATTTAGTTTATCATATGCTCCACCGTGACCCTAGTAAATTGTTTCCGCATGACCATCTCATGCGGTATACGCTCGTTCCGCTTGTCCCTCGGTTCGTGACACCAAACATGATCACGGTTTTTCGGATCCTGCTCATCCCGTTCATTCTCTATTTTCTCTTTATTGATAAATACGTTGTTGGGGTGCCGTTGTTTTTGCTCGCGGCCCTCACAGATGCGATTGATGGTTCTGTTGCAAGATTACGTCATCAAATTACAGAATGGGGAACGTTTGTCGATCCTGTTGCCGATAAGTTACTTGTCGGATCTGTGGTGATTCTTGTTGTCATGAAACATATTAATCCCATATTCGGTGTTTTGATTTTATTTGTGGATGCCGTGATTATTGTGGGTGGATATATTCGAAAGAAACAAGGGAGGGTCGTGGGCTCAAACGTGTTTGGAAAAACAAAGATGTTTCTTCAAATTTTAGGAATCTCTTTTTTGTTGATTGCCCTTTGGAGTGGATTCGATCTATTTATTCCATTTTCTATTGGAACGTTTTCCCTTGCCATTGTTCTTGCGGTGATTAGCTTGTTTACCTATGGGATTTAAGCGGTTTGTCACATGGTGTCGCACACACACAGTTTGGATCATAAGTGTGTTCGTGTTTCTTCTTGGAACGTTTGTTTTGACACGATTCCTGAATTTTTTTATTTCTCCTGATGAAACAGCGACAGCATTTTTTGCACATGCATTTGCACAAAACGGGTCCTTTCGTGTCTTTGATGGCATGAATGCGCTTTATGGAAGCGTCCTTCATCCAAGATCTATTCTCGTAGATGGAAGTTATTTGGTTCCGGGTTCTTTTTTGGGTGTGGCATTTTTCTATGGGGTTCTGACACGTTTTTTTGGGGCGTGGTCTTTAACTTTTTTGACTCCTGTTATTGTTGTATTTGCAGCGATCGCGTGGAATCAATTATTGAAAAAATGGTTTTCCGCACGCGTGGCTTTTTTCTCAGCAATTCTTTTTCTCTTTCATCCGGCTGTTTGGTATTACAGTGCTCGTGGCCTCATGCCGAATGTGTTGCTGACATGTTCTATTATTTTCGCTGCGTATTTTCTCATGTGTTCTCTCCCCCCACCACGTCACCTCTACCCTCATCAAGGGGAGAGTATGAGAGGGGTCTCCCGTTTCCTGGCCGGTCTCTTTCTGGGTTTGTCTCTCTTTGTTCGCCTCTCAGAACTTTATTGGTTGGTTCCCTTGTTTGCGTTCCTTTTGTTTATCGAGCGTAAATCGATTTCAAGAAAGCAATTTGTTTTTTTCTTGTTTGGAATGATGATTCCGATCGGACTCATGCTTTTTTTGAATTTCAAAACGTACGGTTCGCCATTTACAACAGGGTACACATTTGTTTCTGAAATTTCGCAAACAACCACAGGAGTATCAACACCAGAAGGAAAGAAGAGTCTGTTATCCATTCTCCTTCCGTTCGGATTTCATCCTCGTGGAGTTTTTTGGCATACCTGGGACTATTTGCTTATGCTTTTCTGGTGGCTCACCATTCCCGCGGTTTGTGCGATCCCAAGCTTTATTCGAAAGAAAAAAACACGCATCTATTTTTTTGTAACGCTTGCTGTTACGGCGTGGCTTTGCGTCTGGTATGGAAGTTGGAAGCTCAGTGACAATCCAGACCCAACACAAATCACGATTGCGAATTCGTACATACGTTATTGGTTGCCAATCTTTGTATTATCGACCCCGCTTATCGCCACAACGCTCGTATGGATTGCAGATCGTGCAAAAACAAAA
>CAIKXH010000052.1 GCA_903831335.1 Candidatus Uhrbacteria bacterium
GAGGTGATTGGAATACACAAACAGATACATGCGATTAATAAGTTAAAAAATTATAAGTAATTAACAAAGAAGTAAACATATGTCAAAAATCATAGGTATAGATTTGGGTACAACAAATTCTGCGGTCGCAATCATTGAAGGTGGCGCCCCGAAGATTATAGAAAATGCTGAAGGAATGCGCACAACGCCTTCGATTGTTGCTCTTGCAAAAAACGGAGACCGTATGGTGGGTGTTACAGCAAAACGTCAATCAATTACAAATCCGAAAAACACAATTTATCAAATCAAACGTTTTATCGGACACAATTTTGATGAACCAGATGTACAAAAAGATTTGAAAATGATTCCTTTTGAAATGCGAAAAGCAGACAATGGAGGAATCGAAGTAAAACTTGGAAATGATTGGAAGCGTCCAGAAGAACTTTCTGCAATGATTTTGCAAAAGATCAAAGCTGATGTTGAAGCTCGTCTCGGTGAGACAGTTACAGAAGCTGTGATCACAGTACCAGCATATTTCAATGATGCACAACGCCAAGCTACAAAAGACGCAGGAAAAATCGCAGGACTCAATGTTATGCGTATCATCAACGAACCAACAGCTGCAGCTCTTGCATACGGATTCAACAAAAACAAAAATGAAAAAATCGCAGTCTTCGACTTTGGAGGTGGAACATTCGACGTTTCAATTCTAGAAGTTGGTGATGATGTTATCGAAGTAAAATCTACAGATGGTGACTCACACTTGGGAGGAAAAGATATCGACCAAAAGATTATGAATTGGCTTGCAGAAGGATTCCAAAAAGAAAACGGAGTTGATTTGCGAAAGGATCCACTTGCTCGTCAACGTCTCGATGATGCAGCGGAGAAAGCAAAGATTGAACTTTCAACTGCAATCGAAACAGAAATAAATATTCCATTCGTAACTTCAGGTGAAGCAGGACCAATGCACTTGGTTCGCACAATGAAGCGCGCAGAGCTCGAAGATCTTACTCGTGAATACATCGATCGCGCAATGATGATTACAAAGCGCGCAATGGACGCATCACCATTTAAGGTTGGAGAAATCAATGAAGTAATTTTGGTTGGAGGTCAGACTCGCATGCCAGCTCTTCAAGCAGAAGTAGAAAAGTTCTTCGGTAAAAAACCAAATCTTTCAGTAAACCCAGATGAAGTTGTAGCCCTCGGTGCTGCAGTTCAAGGAGGAGTTTTGAAAGGTGAAGTTCGGGATGTCCTTCTTCTTGATGTGATTCCACTTTCTCTAGGTATTGAAACTCTTGGAGGTGTATCAACAAAATTGATCGAAAAGAATACAACAATCCCGTCACAAAAATCTCAAGTGTTCTCAACTGCTGCTGACAATCAAACGAGTGTTGAGATTCATATTTCACAAGGTGAACGTCCAATGGCTGCTGACAACAAATCTCTCGGACGATTTATCTTGGATGGAATTCCACCAGCACCACGCGGAATGCCACAAGTTGAGGTTACATTTGATGTTGATGCAAACGGAATTCTTTCAGTAACTGCAAAAGACAAAGCCTCAGGAAAATCTCAATCGATTCGTATTGAAGCTTCATCAGGTCTTTCAAAAGAAGAAATCGAAAAGATGCAAAAGGATGCCGAACTTCATGCTGACGAAGATGCAAAGAAAAAAGAATTGGCAGATGTTCGCAACACGGCAGATATGATTATGTTTACAGCAGAAAAATCTTTGAAAGATGCAGGTGATAAGGTTGCCGCAGATTTGAAAGAAAGTGTTGAAGCAAAAATCGCCGATGTTAAAAAAGCAAAGGAAGGGGATGATATCAAAGCGATGCATACCGCAACCGAAGCTCTCTCAAACGAAATGA
>CAIKXH010000053.1 GCA_903831335.1 Candidatus Uhrbacteria bacterium
GAAAAGAAGAAAAGTAGTAAAGAAGTAAAGTTGTTGGAAGCATTCATTTCCACTTTTCTTCTTTTCTACACTTCTACTTTACTACTCAGTTTTAATTTCTTTTTTAACTTCTTCTTTAACCTCCTGATCAACCTTTTTGATTTCTCCTTTTGTCACCATGTCTTTATAAACAGCACCGAGAACACCATTTACAAAACGCCCACTTGATTGACCTCCGAATCCCTTTGCAAGTTCAATAGCCTCGTTGATGGCAACCTTTGCCGGAATTGCATCCACAAATTTCAACTCATACACACCAAGACGCAAAATATTGCGATCAATAAGTGTAAGCGCTTCTAGTGGCCAATCTGGAGCAAACTGCATAATGCATTCATCAAGCTCTGCCCGATGATTCATCACTCCATGAACCAAGTCTTCCACAAATTTTTGGTCATCAAATTTTGGAGCAAATTCTTGACGATTGAATGCGATGATATCACTAATTTTTTCATCTTCCATTCCAAGAAAATCCCACTGATAGAGAGATTGCATGGCAATAGTACGTGAAAGGTGACGATTCGACATAAGAAAAAGAACAATTAAACAAAAAGAAGAAGGTTACTTCTTCTTTTGTGCTTTTTTGACAATCTTTGCTGTTGCCTTTGCTGCTTTTGCTGTACTCAAAACGTTGCGTCCACGATAAAAACCGCATGAAAGGCAAGCGTTATGAGGTTTTACAGGAGCAGAGCACTGTGAACAGGTTGAAAGCACTTTTTTCCCGAGGGCATCATGGGAGCGTCGGCGACGTCCAGAGGCTTCGGATTTCTTACGGGCTGGTACTGGCATAGGTGTGGGTTAGAAGTTGGTAGTTAGTAGTTGGTAGTTAGGATAAAAGGTAAGCAATTGAGAAAAAATGAGATAAAATCAAATTCCCTAACTACAAACTTCAAACTACTAACTACTTTCAGTACATAAATACTATCATTTTTTCCATCTTCCGTCAAATCAAGTCCGGCGAAGCCGGATCCGGCTTCGCCGGAAAATCAAAAGACTGGGGCAAAAACCACAGTCTTTTTGGCTAAATCAGTGCCGCACTTGCGACAGTATCATCCGCTTTCTTGAATCGCATAATGCGAACTCCTTGGGTTGCGCGACCAAGAACGGAAACGGACTTTAGCTCTGAACGGATTACTTGACCCGCTCCGGAGATGATGAACATATCGCGTTCATCTTTTGCATCCACAATATGTGCTGCAACAATCTTTCCTGTCTTTTTGCTTATATTCGCTGTTTTGATTCCGGAACCTCCACGTCCCTGAACTTTATACTCGATAAGGTCCGAGCGTTTCCCATATCCGTTTTCCATGACAACCAAAATTTCTTTTTCTCCAGGCTTCTTTGAAGAACTGCCTGGAATAATTCCCATCCCAACCACAGAATCATCCCCTTTTAATTTAATTCCGCGAACACCGGAAGCAACACGACCCATAGGACGCACGCCCTTTTCTTCAAATCGAACTGCTTGTCCACCAGATGTCACAAGCATGATCTGATCTTTTCCGGATGTTGGACGAACCCATTGTAGGTTATCACCATCTTTCAGTTTGATCGCAATCAATCCTGATTTACGAACAGAGTCGTACTCAGACAATTCTGTTTTCTTGATCGTTCCCTTATTTGTAACCATGAGAAGGTATTTCGAATCAGCAAGCTCATCCATCGACAACGATGCTGAAACAGACTCTCCTGGCCCAAGCTGGAGGAAGTTTACAAGCGCTTGCCCCTTTGCGATGCGTGATGCTTCTGGAACATCATACGCTTTCAACTGGAACACACGCCCTCTACTTGTGAAGAACAACAAATCTTTGTGTGTTGTCGTTGAAAAGACTTGCTCTACTTCATCCTCTTCTTTTGAAGCCATGCCGACAACTCCTTTTCCTCCACGTTTTTGTGTGCGGAATGTGTCTGGATCAATACGCTTGATGTATCCCGCCTTTGTAATCATCACGACAGTTTCTGTGTCAGGAACAACATCTTCAATAGAAAATTCTTTGATTCCACCCTTCACAATTTGTGTGCGACGAGGTGATGCATAACGCGCTTGCAGATCTTCAACTTCCTTTGCAATCACGGCCATCATCTTTTTCGCACTTGCAAGAATGGATTCAAGTTCTTTGATCAGATCTGTCTTCTCTTTGTACTCTTGTTCGATGCGTAATGTTTCAAGGTTTGCGAGCTGTTGAAGACGCATGTCCAAAATCGCAACCGCCTGACGCTCTGACATTTTAAATTGTTTGATCAGGTTCAAACGAGCTTCCTCTTTATCCTTCGATTTCTTGATGCATGCAATGATTTTATCAATCTGCGCAAGAGCGATACGAAGACCTTCAAGGATGTGTGCGCGATCTTGTGCACGTGTGAGCTCAAATTGTGTTCGACGTTTTACAACTTCTTGTCTGTGCTTCAAGTACTCTTCCAAAATCATTTTTACGTTCAAAACACGAGGCAAAATTCCTCCATCCACCAAAGCAAGCATGTTGTAATGAGTGGATTCCTGAAGTTGAGTTGTTTGATAAAGACGGTTGAGCACTTTTTTTGGATAAGCATCTTTCTTCAGCTCCACAACAATACGCACCCCTTCTGACGTAGACTCATCACGCAAATCACGAATACCCTCAATCTTTTTATCGCGTACATTTTGCGCAATACGAATAAGCAAGTTTGCCTTGTTTACCTGATACGGAATTTCAGAAATGATAATCGCAAAATTTCCTTTCTTATCTTCCACAATCTCTGTCTTTCCGCGCACAATCACTCCCCCACGACCAGTGGCAAGAGCTTGTTTTATATCAACAACGTTATAAGCGATTCCACCTGTTGGAAAATCTGGCCCCTTCACGATTTCAGAAATATCCTCAATGGAAGTATCTTTATCGCGAATCAAAGCAAGAATCGCATCACACACCTCTCCGAGGTTGTGTGGTGGAATATTCGAAGCCATACCAACAGCGATTCCAACCGTACCGTTAATCAATAGGTTTGGAAGTCTTGCTGGCAACACTTTTGGCTCTTTGTGTGTTCCGTCAAAGTTTGGAATGAAATCAACGGTTTCTTTTTCAATATCTAAAAGCAACTCTTCAGATATGGTTTCCAATTTTGCTTCTGTATATCGGTATGCAGCTGC
>CAIKXH010000054.1 GCA_903831335.1 Candidatus Uhrbacteria bacterium
ATTGAATCTTTATTTGATCCCCCGGATGGTGTGGAGTGATCAATTCAGCAAGAGCTTTTCCTTCTGTAAAGAAAGTTCCATCAAGGGCGATCATGATATCTCCTTCCTTTAATCCAGCTTTTTCAGATGGGCCATTTTTCACAACACCTGAATCTTGATTCCCTTTTACAATCTTCGCCCCAATCGTAAAAGATGGTAAGGATGGATCTGCATCGATTAAGACATAATGCACACCAAGCCATGGTCTCATAATTCGACCCGATTGTTTCACGTCTTCAATCGCTCGTTTCACCTGATTGATTGGAATCGCAAACGCAACGGCTTGACCATCAAAACTAACAGCTGCATTCACTCCAATCACTTCTCCAATCAAGTTAATAAGTGGGCCACCAGAGTTCCCTGGATTAATAGCTGCATCTGTTTGGATGGCTTTTTCAATCACCTCAGATCCGCTAATTGCAAACCCCGCAGTTACGCGCCTATTAATTCCTGATACAACCCCTTTTGTCACTGTATTGCGAAATTCTGAAAGTGTGTTTCCGATAGCAATCGCCGTTTGCCCAATTCGGATTTTATCCGAATCACCAAGTGAGACAACAGGGAATCCTTTTCCCTCAACACGCAACAGGGCGATATCCAAGATCAAATCTGTATCAACAAGTGTGGCTGGTAATTCTCTTCCTTCGTTCGTCACAATAAACAACATTCCATTTGGCACATCCACAACGTGACGATTCGTCAAAACAAGACCATCCTCTGCAACAAAAAAACCTGTTCCACTTGAGACATCCACTATTTTTTTTGCCTCTGCTTCCGACAAAGGAATATCGGAAAACTGGAGATCAGAAACGATTTGTTGAGCCTGGTACGATTTTACAACATCTTCACGCGATCTGCGGACAATGACACTCACGACCGCCGGAGTCACCTCATCAACCACATGAATTGTTGCACTTTCTTCTTCCATGAGATTCACAATCTTCGGTGCATTTTTTGCGTCTATATGATCACCGACTTTTGATCGGGCAACCATGTTCGGAAAAACACTTCCGCCCATCCACGCACCAATTCCTCCAAACACAACACTCAAAACGATACAAAGAATGACAAGACGAGATGATTTCATATGACTATTTCCGAACGGATCCGGATCCGAGCGTTTTTTTCGGAACAATCTTTTTTGTTCTCGATAATTTATTCAATTCTCTCTCAAATGTTTTTACATCTTCAAATGAACGATATACAGATGCAAAACGAATATAGGCAACTTTATCAAATGTCTTCAGCTGATTCATGACAATATCTCCAAGTTCAGCTGTAGTAATTTGTCCGTGTGATTTTTTTTGAATCTGACGCTCGATTCTATGTACCAATCCTTGAAAGGCTTGGTCTGTATACGGACGTTTTTGAAGTGCATGTTCAAGACCGTGCACAATTTTTTCTCTTGAATACCCTTCTCTGCGACCATCACGCTTTACAACCATGAGATCCAGTAATTCCAATTCTTCTAATGTAGAAAATCGAAAACTACATTTCTCACATTCCCGGCGTCTGCGCACACTTGCGCCATCATTCGACATGCGGGAATCAATCACTTTGGAGTCTTTGTGGTTACAAACGGGACAATACATAGTGAAGGACGGAAAGGCCTGAAAGGCTGGAAAGGCTAAGGAATTACAAACAACATCATAGCAAAATTAAACAAAAAGAAAAAACGGAATAATTCCGTTTTCTTTTATTTCGCCTTTTCCGCCCTTTCCGTCTTTTCCACCCTTCATCAAATCATTTTCTTCCGAATAAAAGCAGGAATCTCCATTTCATCTTCTTGAGATTGTGGCTGAGATTGCTGAACAGGCATTGGTCTTGGGGCAATTCTTGGAGGAATATCTTGCATCATTGGCATTGGAGCCGGAGCAAAAACAGGTGCAGGCTGTTGTGGAGGAGGTACTGGTTGAGAATACGTTTCTCTGCGAATCTCCATTTGAGGAGGCCTGCTTTCCACAAGCGGCTTTGGTGCTTGAAAATTAATTTTTGGACGTGGGGCAACACGCGGTGCACTTTCTTCTTCTCTTACGCGTAAAAAGGTGTTCGGTGCCCATGTTCCCTGCGCTTGTACTTCTACAACTCCAGGAGAGGTTGTTCTTCTTTCTCTTGAATCAAACCCGGTTGCAACAACTGTGATACGAACTTCATCACCCAATGTTTCATCTACGTTTGCTCCAAAAATAACTTTTGCATCTTCATCCGCAGAACTTGTAATGATTTTTGCCGCTTCTGCAACCTCATGCATTCCTAAATCTGTTCCTCCTGTAATGGTAAACAAAATTCCACGAGCCCCATCAATAGAGAGTTCAAGGAGTGGACTTGCAATCGCTTGCTTTGCCGCTTCCACCGCACGATTCTCACCGCTTGCACGCCCGATTCCCATCAAGGCAGATCCTGAAGATTCCATGATGGCTTTGACGTCCGCGTAGTCAACGTTAATGAGTCCAGGAACGGTAATGAGTTCTGCAATCCCTTGCACACCCTGGCGCAAGACATCATCCACAACCTTAAACGCATCCATGAGCGATGTTTTTTTATCAATGATCTGAAGCACACGGTCATTCGGGATGGTGATAATAGCATCCACGTACTTCATGACTTTTTCAAAACCTTCATCTGCAATGCGTCTGCGTTGTGCGCCTTCAAATGTAAATGGTTTTGTGACAACAGCAACTGTGAGAGCTCCGATATCTTTTGCAAGTTTTGCCACTTCAGGAATAGCTCCTGTTCCTGTTCCACCACCGAGTCCACAGGTCAGAAAAACCATATCAGATCCGACAAGCGCTTCCCGAATTTCATTTTGTGTTTCTTCTGCGGAACGTGCGCCAATTTCTGGATTCATTCCTGCACCGAGTCCACGTGTAATGGTTTTACCAATCGCAATTTTTGTTGGAGCTAAATTCTGATTCAAGGCCTGAACGTCTGTGTTAATAACAATAAATTCAACACCCTTGATGTTGTCAGAGATCATGCGATTAATTGCAGCACTTCC
>CAIKXH010000055.1 GCA_903831335.1 Candidatus Uhrbacteria bacterium
ACAAAATTCGTGTCACACATGAAAAGCATAAAGGTGCGAGTGTTCCTGAGCTTACACAAGATTCCATTCAAATGTATTTGCGTGAAATCGGAAAGATTCCGCTTTTGAATGGAGAGCAGGAAGTCGCGCTTGCAAAACGCAAGGAGCGCGGAGAGAAAGAGGCAGAACGTCGTATTATTGAGGCAAACTTGCGTTTGGTTGTTTCTATTGCAAAAAAGTTCGTTGGAAAACAAATGTCCCTTCTCGATTTAATTCAGGAAGGAAATATTGGTTTGTTCCGTGCGGTAAAGAAATTTGAATATCGCAAAGGATACAAGTTCTCAACATACGCAACATGGTGGATTCGCCAAGCTATTACACGTGCGCTTGCAGATCAATCGCGTACTATTCGTATTCCAGTTCACATGGTGGAAACCATTAACCGCTTTACACAAATTGAGCGTCAGCTGATTCAAGATTTGGGACGTGAACCATTGCCTGAAGAAATTGCGGCTGAAATGGGTGAAGATGTAGAAAAAGTACGTCACATCAGAAAAATCTCACAAGATACGGTTTCTCTTGAAACATCTGTCGGAGATGATGATGAAGATTCAAAACTTGAGGACTTCATTGAAGACGTAAAAACGATTTCTCCTGATCGCGCGGCAGCTAGAGAGCTTTTGCGTAATTATGTGCAGAAAGCCATGGAAGGTTTGACTCCACGTGAACAAAAGATTCTCGAGATGCGTTTCGGACTTGTTGATGGTGTATCTCACACACTGGAAGAAGTTGGTCGGGAGTTTGATGTCACACGTGAGCGTATTCGTCAGATTGAGGCAAAAGCTCTTGAAAAAATCCAAGCAAATAGTTTGATTGAAAAATTGAGAGATTATTAGGGGAAGGTCGGAAAGTTCGGAAAGGTTTGAGAGGTTAGGAAAAAGAGAATAAAAAAATAGTTAGACCAAAAATAAAACAGCCGTTACGGCTGTTTTTTGTTTCCGAAGAAACAAACTTCATGGGATGTATTTGGCTGATTGCAATCGAGTCAGTGCGATGAAGCACTGTCCGAGAGTACGCCGAGGAATCAGTTCACACCGAGTCTCTCGGGATACTTGTGACATGTTCCTTTTCGGGAACACCGCGGGGCTCTCATGTGGTTGTCAAAGACGCGCACAGTTCTAAGCCCAAAAGCCAAATTTTGCCCAAATAACATCCAGGATGAAGCAAGGTAAGTATAGCATGAGTAGTTAGAAGTTGGGAGTTAGGGGCGGGGATTATCGTTTCAAGAATAATTTTGATCCTCGTTTTTCTATCAGTTGATCTTTTGTGAGGCGGGATAGCATTGCTTCGATCCATTCGGTGTCGACAATTGGATCAAATGTCTTGTCGATCGCATTTCCGAGCATCTGCGGATTGATTCCTTGTGTTGATTCTCGAACAGCTTTTAATATTCGACCGCGATAGATTCTGTCTGGGTATGGCTTTTCAAGATGTCGTGATTCGATTGCTTTTTTCACCATCTGCTTTGGAATGACAACTTTGCCTGAAAGAAACTTTTTTGAAACAGGACAGTCTCTACGTAGCGGACATGTGGCACACTTCGGGGATTTCTGACAGATATCTGTTGCGAGATCGAAAATCGCTTGCGGAACATCATAGTAATTTCCTCGGCGGGGTAAAAAATCGTTAACGATTTTCTGTATTCGTTCATCATCACTCGGTTGCGGAAACGTGTTGCCAAGAAGGAGTCGTCCTAGTACGCGGCGAATGTTTGTATCTATCGGCATCACACGCTTCTTTTGGGCAAATGCACTGATTGCTGCAGCTGTGTATGGACCGATTCCTTTTATTTGCAACCATGTTTCGACGGTTGTGGGGAGCTCATGTTTTACAACCGATCGAGCCGCATCTCTGAGCATGAGTGCGCGTCGGTTATAGCCAAGTCCCGCCCATGCTCGAATCACTTCTTCATTTGTGGCTTTCGCAAGAGACTTCCAATTCGGAAACTGTTTTAGCCATGCCGTATAGAATCCTTTTACCCGATCAACCTGTGTTTGTTGCAACATGATTTCACTCACAAGAACATGGTACGGATCACGTGTTTTTCGCCATGCCAAATCTCGGCCAAATCGTCTGTACCAAGCAAGAAGTTTTGTGGCAGTTGTCATATGGGGGAGTGTAACAGAAAGTGAAAGAGTTAAAAAGTCAAAGCGTGATGGAATTTTGCTTTTATTAAAAGAGTTAGCCCCAACAATCACTTTTCCACTTTTTAACTCTTTCACTTTGCCTTTCGCACATCCCCCTTGCACTTTTTTATATGACCCGCTACCATTATACGGCTCCCTTTTTGAGGGAATATAATTCATAAGAATAGAAATATATATGACACTTGCAAGCGCATTTGCCATGGACGACGAATTGGACCCAAATGATGACGAGATCGAGGATGAGGATGAAATGGATGATGAAGATGAAGATATGGATGATGAAGATGATGACGATGCTAGCTAATACTGGCAAAAACAAAACAGACTCTGATGAGTCTGTTTTGTTTTTTTGTTATTTTTTTTCTGGTGCTGAAATACGCATTCTTGATTTGATTGGGATGAGAATCAGACAACTCATCA
>CAIKXH010000056.1 GCA_903831335.1 Candidatus Uhrbacteria bacterium
CAAACGGTTTTGGAGACCGTTGTACTACCATTATACGACGCCCCTATGGTAACGAACGGGATTATACAGGATCGTCTAGAAAATGGAAGAATCGACGAATAAGGCCGTTCCTTCGATAAAAGTTTGTATATGTTCTTTATGTGGCACAAATATATTTTGAGGAAGAGCTTCAAACGGAAACCATTGCCACTCATAACACAATTCAGGTTCTTTTAATTCAGGCTCACCTAAAAACTCTTCGGCGATAAATCCAATCTGCAAGTAATGCTTTTGATTCTGAGGATAATTCACCAAATTTGAAAATCGCCATTTTGTCACCTCTAAACCCGTCTCTTCTCTTAACTCTCGACTTGCTGCCTGATACAAGGATTCTCCAAACTCAAGATGCCCACCAGGTAAACCCCAATCTCCTTCCCCAAAACAATTTTTTCGTTTACCGAGAAGAAGTTGGTTATCACGAACAATAAATCCATTAATCCCAATTGAAAATGATTGGTTTTCCGTTTGATGTGGATTTGATTGAGACATAGAAAAAAAATAAATATTCCTTCACTCAACGACTTCATAACTCAATGACTTTCTGACTCTCCCTCCTACTTCCCAATCGCGTCCATGTCTTTTTGGTACTCTTCTGCCTGCGCAACCACCTGGTCTCCATAAAAACGGAATCGGACGTTTGTGGACCCAGAAAAGTATTTCATGGCCGCAGCCCACTCTCCCGCCTTTGTTTTCGCACCATCGGCCCCAAGCTTTATTGCAGATGCAATAAATGCATCACGAATATCCCATGGGTTTGCAACCTTCCCTGTGATGTTTGTAACCTTTGCTCTATAACCCATCCATGTAGATGGAATAAATTGAGCTGGACCCATCGCCCCTCCCCATCCGACTTGCTTTCCGTTTTTATCACGCATAGGGCACGAGACGGCTGTTGTATCAGGATCCATGCCCAACTCCTCTGTAATCGTTTTAAACGGCTCCTGGTCACGTGTGGGCTTCATAATCACCTTCCAGCTCTTCTCAGGCGGATCCCCTGGGCGATTACACGTTCCGACGTTTTTACCTAAGTTTGATTCCTGTGTAAGAACAGCGAGCAAAAATGATGCGCGTACTCCTGTTTGTGCAGAGACCCATGTTGCAATTTCAACAGCCTGACCGAAAGTGATTTGTTTACCAACATCCAACAACTGATACAAACGTGCTCGGATCTGCGCAGCCTGTTTTTTTGTGTCCTTAAGAACTGTTTGATAATTCGCTTCTTTTCCTTTTGTTTGTGTAAGCAAACTTGACTGCTCCTTAACCGAACCTGAAAGGGCCTGCTGCTGCAGCGTTTGAACCGAGAGAAGATTTTGAACATGATCTTGTTCTGCTCCAAGACGTTCTTTATGTGCAATCAAATCTTCATTTGTTTTTTTGAGTTGATCGATGAGGACATCCAATTCAGAATTCACCTGAGTGAATTGTTCGATCTCTGAGAGAGCATCAAAAAACGTATGCTCAGAAAAAAAGACAAATAAAAGTGTGCGGCGATCATTTTTATTCATTTGCCTCAAGGTCTCTGCAACTTGATCTTTTAATTCTCCTGTCTTCTGTTGGTTTTTTTCAATCGCTGATTTTGTATCTGTAATTTGGGATTCCATGTCTTGCACACGCA
>CAIKXH010000057.1 GCA_903831335.1 Candidatus Uhrbacteria bacterium
CGGTCCAAAACATCACTGGGTTTTTGCCTGTTTCCCAACTTTCTCCAGAACACTATCCACGCGTAAGCGGTGGAGACAAAAACAAGATTTTGGAAAAATTGCGTTCTTACGTTGGTTCCAAAATGAATGTTCGTGTCATTGATGTAAATGAAGTAGAAGAAAAATTGATCGTCTCTGAAAAGACTGTTTGGGAAGACGCACAAAAGAACGTCATTTCTAAATTTGGTGTTGGAGACATTATTGAAGGTGAAGTAACAGCTGTTGCAGACTTCGGTGCCTTCGTAAAATTTGATGCATTAGAAGGATTGGTACACATCTCAGAAATCGCATGGCAACGTATTGATCACCCACGTGATCTTCTCAAGATTGGTCAAACCGTAAAAGCAGAAATCATTGGCATTGAAGGAAGCAAAATCTTCTTGTCTATGAAAAAGTTGATCAAAGATCCATGGGCAGATGTTGCTGCAAAATATAAAATTGGAGAAATGGTTGAAGGAACCGTGTTGAAAGTAAACCCATTTGGATTGTTTGTAGAATTAGATGAAGAAATCCACGGTCTTGCACACGTTTCAGAACTCTCTGATAAGCCAGTAACAGACGTCACACAAATTGCAAAACCAGGAGACAAAATGTCATTCATGATTGTCTCTATTGAACCAAAGGAACATCGTCTTGGTCTCTCACTTAAAACAAAAAGTGATGCTGTGACTCCAGAGGTCGCAGCCGAATAACCTATGAAACCACTTTCAAAAAACGTGATCGTTGCGATTCTCGCGATCCTCGTGATCTCGATAATCTTCTCAAATTACACCTTCAAAAATGACAAGCCAGAAGATGTGAACCTCGCGAAAGTGGTCGAAGAAATCCAAAACGGAAAGATAAAATCGATTGATATAGAAGGAGCGGACATTAAAATCGTCCTGAACGATGGCACAAAACAAACGACTCGCAAGGAGGCTATTGTTTCTTTGCCAGAAGCGCTGATCAACTACGGAGTCACTGCAGAGCAATTACGCAACGCAAACATCACCGTTAAAGATCGTTCTGCACGTTCATACTTTGTAGGCGTGATTCTGCCTTCATTGCTCCCATTACTTCTCCTCATTATCGTGTTTTGGTTCATGCTTCGCCAAATGCAAGGAGCAAACAGTAAGGCCATGCAATTTGGAAACTCTAACGCCAAAGAATTCAACAAAGACCAAAAACAAAAAGTCACCTTCGCAGACGTTGCGGGTGCAAAAGAATCGAAAGAAGAATTAAGAGAAGTTGTTGATTTTTTAAAGAGTCCAAAAAAATTCTCAGACCTTGGAGCAAAAATTCCAAAAGGAGTTCTTCTTATGGGACGTCCTGGAACAGGAAAAACATTGCTTGCCCGCGCAGTTGCTGGTGAAGCAGGTGTTCCCTTCTTCCACATGAGTGGTTCAGAATTCGTGGAAATGTTTGTCGGAGTTGGTGCATCCCGTGTTCGTGACTTGTTCGCGCGCGCAAAGAAAGCCGCTCCTTGCATTATCTTCATTGATGAAATCGATGCCGTCGGACGCCAACGCGGTTCCGGACTTGGCGGATCTCATGATGAACGTGAACAAACATTAAACCAAATCTTAGTTGAAATGGATGGATTTGATCCAAACCTTGGAGTTATCGTGATTGCTGCTACAAACCGTCCAGATGTATTGGACCCAGCTCTTCTTCGCCCAGGTCGATTTGACCGACGCGTAATCCTGGATCTTCCAGACATCAATGAACGTGAAGCAATCCTCCAGATCTACGCAAAGAACAAACCACTTGTCGCAGAAATCAATTTAAGACGCGTGGCAGAACGCACAGCTGGATTTGCAGGAGCGGATCTCATGAACCTTCTCAATGAAGCTGCGATCCGTGCAGCACGTCGCAATGATACAAAAGTAACACAAGAAGACGTTCTTGATTCTATTGAAAAAGTCATGCTCGGGCCAGAACGCAAGAGCTATGTCATGACAAAAGAAGAAAAGAAAGTTACCGCTTATCATGAGGCTGGGCATGCAATCATCGCGCACCTTCTTCCAAATTCTGATCCTGTCCATAAAGTTTCTATTATTCCCCGCGGATCTGCTGGTGGTTACACCATGAAAGTTCCAGGAGAAGACAAGAGACTCCATAAACGTGCAGAATTCCTTGCGGACCTCGCGGTTATGCTCGGAGGATTCGTCGCAGAAAAAGAAACATTCGGAGATGTCACAACAGGTGCCTCTGATGACTTGCGCAGATCCACACGTCTTGCACGTGAACTCGTGACACGTTACGGAATGAGTGAAACATTGGGACCTCGTGTCTTCGGTGAAACACAAGAAATGATTTTCCTCGGAAAGGAAATTCATGAACAACGTAACTATTCTGAAAAAACAGCAGAGCTCATAGACCTTGAGGTAGAAAAATTGGTGAATAGTGCATTAGATACCGCTCGTGGTATAATTCGAAAAGAAAAATTGCACTTGGACAAAATTGCGAAAACACTTCTTGAAAAAGAAGTTCTTGAAAAAGAAGAGTTTGAATCGCTTTTTTCCGACCATGTCCCGACAACAACTTCTGTCGTGGCATAATTCACCACGTATATGAACACCAAAAACTCCACAGTGATTTATCGAACGCTTTTTCGTGAGGCATGGCGCCTCACGTGGCAAAGAAAAACACTGTGGATTTTTGGTATCTTCGCCGCGTTTGTTTCAACGGGCGGTGTTATGGATGTTGCAACAACCGGGTTACGCCGCGTTCAAATGGGCGGATCTTTGTGGCAACAACTCATAGATACATCCTTCACGGGTTTTGCCCTTACCGGAAGATATCTTGCCCAAATCACTGCATTTGGAACGTATCATTCCGTGGCCATGACCATATGCATGTCCCTTATTTTCATCGGCCTCCTCTTTCTTGCTGTTCTGTCACAAACATCCCTCATCCACGGAATCAAATCACCAACACACGAACACCCAAATCTCATTCGCAAGCGAGCACATGATCACCTCTTCAGAATTTTTGCAATTGATTTCGTAACAAAAGTGATTGGCGCCCTGCTTGTCTGTGCATCAACCATTCCAATGATCTGGTATTACCTTCAGACAAACTCCTACAGTTTTCCTATTGCGTTTCTTCAAATCCTCTTCTTTTTCCCTGCAGTTCTTATCTTGAGTATTCTTTCCATTCTTGCTGTCATTCACGTGATTGAAACAGAAGCAACGGTCC
>CAIKXH010000058.1 GCA_903831335.1 Candidatus Uhrbacteria bacterium
ACGTCCTTCATCGGCACGTTCTGTCAAGCCATCCTCCGTATACTCTTGTTATAATGCTCTACAACCACTCTTAGATAAGAGTGGCACTTCTTTGTGGTTTCTCTATTATTCTGTTGATCTTCAATTGTAATGTTCGTGCGACCGTTTGAAACCCTTCGTAACATCGAGTTGTTTCAACTGATCTGTTCTGGCCTTGAGGCCAGAGCTGAGCTACGACGCAAGCGTCGGAACTCAGCTCTAGGTTCAAGTTGTGAGAAATGAGCACTTTAAAACCGCCTTGTGGGCGGTCTTCAGGCAACAAAATTGTTACGATGAAGATCGTCCCTTATATTTGGTTTGCGTTACATGTGAACATATCCCCTTGTTCTCCGTAAGCTCCTTCTCCTCTCCATCCCATCAGCGGACCCATCTTCATGTGGGTCGATCAGCCAGACATTCTTGGGACAAAGAAGAAGAAACGTATTCGATTTAAGTGGTGGAAGTTTAACCGATGTCAGAAAGCCTGTCAAGGGCTGTTATCCCAAAGAAATCCACAGGATAAATTCTTAAAAAACCGTGTTTTTTAATGCTTTTCTAAAGTTTTACCCAAAACAACGTTTTTTGTTTATTGTATGCATTTTTCAGACAAGAATCATTTGAAGAAAAATCTCAGATTTTATCCCTTATTTGAATTGATCTTCAAGCGTTTCTCCAGGAGCATATTCAAATGGTGTTGTAGCAATCTGCTTGATGGTTTCAAGCAGTATTGGGTACTGCTCTCCCATGTAATGATCATCTGTCGCTGTCTCAATAAGACGCGCTCGCAATTGTTGCGCCAGCTTTCGACCATGCTCAATCGGAACCAATTTATCATCTTGTGAATGAATGATCACAAACTCACGAGCTTTCCACATTAAAACATCTGCATCCAGATCATCGACAAACAAACGACGCAATTCAGGACGAGCTACATTCCATGGAGCTGCAACCAAAACAACCGCTCGAGGGGTTTCAACCATCTCAACCGCTTCTAGATATTGAAGAACGAGCAAACCACCAAGGGAGTGACCGAGTAAAATATCATCGTTTTTAAGGTACCCAACCTCTTTCTTCATCACTTCCAAAATAGCTGGCATGTCCAACTCTTCTTTCGATGAAAGGGGTAATTCTGGTGCAATAACCTGAAAACCTGCTGCATGAAGTTCATCACGAAGCCAAGGGTGAAAATTCATGGTTGGATTCGCGTTGAAGCCGTGGATCAAAATAATGCGCATAGATTCGATAAATATTTAATGCGATCATATCCAAGATCATCGATATTGTCGAGGGAATCTTGACAAAACACCTTCTTTCCCATAAGGTTTCCGGTCTCTCTTTATTGAGAGCAAGAGGAATCAACATGAGAAAACATCGACCTGTTGGTGCCTATGTTCAATTGTCCATTCCAACGAACCCGCGACCACTCCCCAACAACGCCCTTGAAGTACTCAGAGATATCATTGCTTCAGGAATGTTGTATGCATCCTCTTTTTGGAGGAAACGCCAACAACTGACCGAACAAGATTTCGCGGAACACGTCAGTCGATTCAAAGATCTCTCTGACGGAAACGAACCCTATTTTCATCTTCTTATGGTTGGTTTCCTTGAGACCATCCAAAAAGAGCTCAAAAAGAAAAATCTTCATCAAATCAAGAAGCGAAATTGCTTCATGATTGGCGGAATGGTTCAACGGGAGTTGACTCAAATGTGTCTCACAATGTGTGAACAAGATCTAGAAAACTATCCGACATGGCTCAAATTCGTAATCCAATTTGATGACGATTTTGAAGTCTGGCTCAAAGATTACAGAGGCGCTCTTGGTGCCGCCCGACTTGCTCGGCTTTGTATGCAAGAAGGACTGAAGGTCTTTCTCCCCTCTGTCTTCATTGATATTCAATGGAGAATTGACCTCATTGCTCATTCCCCAAAAGAACCGTTTGGAATGTGTGTTCAAGCGAAAAGCAGCCGATCGGATCAGTTAGTAAACTATCGACTGTTTCATCACCTCGAAGCAGAAAAGAAAGAGGAATTGCAGGACAATGATCGCTTGTTTGTAGACGGAGTTTCATTCTTTCGAAACCAAAATATAGGCCTTTGGATCCCCATTGAAATAACGATCGGGGACACGGTCTACGAACCAAACGAAGTCGCTCCGCCGCAAGAGATGAGAAAATCCTTTCAAGAACTACTAGCGTCCGTTCGCGAAATTCACGCCACAACATCATAAACCTAACACCCAAAGACTCTGTTCAGGGTGTTTTTTCTTGCCCAATTGAATTTTTTTCCCACGTCACGTACACTCCAAATACGAAAAGTTATAAAATTTCTGGAATTGGATGAGATTTCGGTGCAGCGCGAGCATGCGACTGAGATGGACCCCTCAAGTCCTTCGAAGGAGCACGCGCAGCGCAAACCGAAAGATCGCCAATTCCAGGAATTTTATGCGAGCGTGGCGGAATTGGTATACGCACTAGCCTTAGGAGCTAGCGGAGCAATCCATGAGAGTTCGAGTCTCTCCGCTCGCACCAATACAAAAACAGATCAACCTTGCGTTGATCTGTTTTTGTATCCGTTTTCCATTGACACAATCGAAATTGTGTCCTATATTTCTTCCTCGCACTTGTTGCGAGGTGGCAGAAAAATATGAGCAAAGAACAGATTGTTCGACGTATTCAACTTGATCTAAAACCCTCAAGTATTGAAACTGTGGAAAGACTCAAAGAACAAATGGAAGCAGCCTCCTACGCAGAAGTTTTTCGGCGCGCCATGCAGTTCTACGACAAGATGCAAACCTTGTCTGTCGAAGGTACTATCATTGTTCGCCACCAAAATGGAAAGGAAGTAAAAATCATCCTTCTCTGATTCGCTCAATGCGAATCTTTTTTTATTCATCTATTTCCATTACACTTCTTTCATATGATCGAACTTGGAATCTATCGTCACTACAAAGGAAATGAATATGAAGTCATTGGAGTTGCGAGACATTCGGAGACTCTTGAACCCATGGTCATTTATCGTGCGATGTATGGAGAAAAAGAATTTTGGGTAAGACCACTTGAAATGTTTCTTGAAAAAATTCAGATCGATGGTGTATCAAAATTACGATTTGAAAAAATATAATTATCCACAAACGAACCATTGACAAACACAAAATTTTTTGTTGAAATAAAAGTACAAGAATAAAGAACTCCTGAATGATAAATCATCTAGGAGTTCTTTTTTGTTTTCACATTTTTTGAAAACACGATCTGATCCATCGTCTTCACTCGCGCAAGTGTTCATTCAAAATTATTTCTGACCCTATGAAACAAAAATGGATTCATTTCCTTTTCTTATTCGCCCTCTTGTTCAATGCGGTACCTCATTACGTACGTGCAACAACCGTACCGGATGTTGTGATTTCAGAAATCGCGTGGGCGGGCTCATCCACATCAAATGCAGATGAATGGATTGAGCTTTCAAACACAAGCGCACAGGAAGTTGATGTTTCCGGATGGAGTCTTTCCGGGGCTTCAAGCTCCCCAATTGTATTCCCTGTTGATACACACATTTCACCACACTCAACTTTTCTTATCGCCAATTATGCAAACACAAGCACGAGTTCAGCCCTTAACACGCCCGCACAAATCGTCACGACCTTGGTCTCAATCCCCAATGACAAAATCGCCCTCGTTCTTACCGCGCCCGATCGAGGCGTGGTTGATTCCACCGGCAACGGAGGAACTCCTTTCGCGGGAAAGTCTGGCGGAACTGGAAGCACAGTTGATGGAAGATTCAGAACAATGGAACGAAGAGATTTTCTGATGAACGGCTCAACAAAAGAAGCATGGTTCGATGCCGATGCATCAAACGGATTCAAAGAAAACATCACAGACTATGGAACACCCGGAAATCTGAATGCATATTTAACATCACAAATTCTTACACCAGAAACGATGGTGTTACCACCAACACCTGTTGAAATACCTCTCGTTACTGATCCGATCATGACGGAACCAGAACAGCTTTGCGAAGACATTGTGGTCGATGCACCAACAATTGCAATCGTCCCAATTCTAGAAATCCAAACTCCTGTTTCAGAACCAGTCATCACCCCAGAACCCGTCACAACGATTGCGAATACTCCAGATGCGACACAAACAGAAATAGAAACACCCACTGTCACAGTCGATCTTGTCACTCCATCAAGCCCTCAAGGCACATTACAAATTCATGAAATCTATCCGCATCCAGCAACGGGAGAGTCCGAATGGGTGGAACTTCAAAACACTTCAAATAATCCTGTCACAACGAATGGATGGAGCCTTCTTGATGCAAGTGGTGCCGCAACATTTCTTCCGAACGTTCTCGTGAACACAGGTTCTTATCTTGTGATCGAGAATCCAAAAGGCAAACTTAATAATGATGGAGATTCTGTCATTCTAAAAAATGCGAGCGGATCTGTCATTGATTCTATTCTCTACAACTCAGATCTTGGAGGTGTTCCAAATATCGGAGAATCACTTGTCAGAGAAAATGCAAACACGCTCACGCTCACAACAACACCAACAAAAAATAGTTCAAACATTCTTACCCCACGCCCAATCATTTCATCTTCGACAAGCACTGTATCGACCACAGTTACCGAGACCCCAGTCGAGCCAGTTGCGACAAATACAGAAAACACAGTGATCACACAAACTCCTGTTGCGACTACGAATGATCAACAAGAGCAAAGCCAACCAGCCTCAGTCATAAAAACGCTTCGCTTGTCAGAAATATATCCGAACACGGGTGGAAATGATTTAACAGATGAATTTATCGAAATTGAGAACACGGGTGACCAAGCTGTTTCACTCAATGGTTGGTCTCTCACAGATGCAAGTGGAACCAAATTCTCATTTGCAAACGAATCCGTGATTGGCGCTCATTCATTCAAAGTCTTTTTGCATCCAGAAACAAAAATCATGCTAAATAATACCGGCGACACGATCACTCTTACCGCACCTGATGGATCTGTTTCCGACTCACAAACCTATGCGCAAACAAAATCCGCTCTCTCGTACGCGAGATCAGGTGACCTTTGGAATTGGACGACAACGCGTACGCCAAATGAACCAAACGTGGTTTCGGGAAACAGCAATCCGATTCCAACAACAACTCCAAACACAACAACAGAATCTTCAGACACTTCTTCAACCACACAATCCATCGGGGCCAACACTTCTTCCGTGTTAACAATCGATGAAGTGAAACAACTTGCAGATGGTGCGCGCGTAAAAGTTCATGGAGTTGTTACAGCTCTTCCAAACACATTTAATTCTCAGACCATGTACATTCAAGACGAAACGGGTGGAATTCAAATTTTTAAAAGTGATTGTCTTTTCCCAACGCTTGTTGAGGGACAATCTATTACAGCAACAGGTGTCCTCTCGCACGTAAACGGAGAAGCACGCATCAAAATCACAAACCAGAAATCGTTGATTGCCGGCTCAGTTGGCGAAACAATCACACCAACATCTGATACCTCTTCTGTTGGTTCCCTCCTTACTATTGCCGGAGTTGTCGTGTCGAGATCAGGAAACAGACTCGCACTGAATGTGGACGGTGAAACCCTAAAAGTTGATCTTCCAAAATCAAACACAAAAACCTATGTGAAGGGTTCGAACATTCAAGTAAGCGGAATCCTTGCAACAACAAAATCTGGAAATGTTCTCAAAGCGCGAACGGAAAAAGATATTACAGTTCTTCCAAAAGAAAAAACGGAACAAATAACATCTCCCGCAGTGGCAGTCGGTTCTGTAGAACAGAATCAAACGCTCGCACTCGTTCTTGTTGGTCTTGCAAGCCTCGCTTTCCTCGGCCTGAAATTCCGCCCAAACCTTTACGCACTCATGCAATCCTATGGCCGAAAACAACCTCTCCCTTCTCGACCTTAAAAAACAACTTGAGGCTCGCGCCTATATGTATGGCGTCTCCTCTGCTGTTGCAACACTCCTCGGAGAATATCTTCTTGAATTATTAACCAAACCTTATTATGTCAGAAACGCAAACAAAGCCATGGTTTAATCAACTTCGTTCAAAACTCACAGACCTCGCAGAACAATTTGATTTGGATC
>CAIKXH010000059.1 GCA_903831335.1 Candidatus Uhrbacteria bacterium
CTTGCCACCTCTGTATTACCGCGGCTGCTGGCACAGAGTTAGCCGTGGCTTCCTCTGCTGGTACCGTCAAGAGAACCCAATTATTAATCGGGCCTCATTCTTCCCAGCTGACAGCAGTTTACGACCCGAAGGCCTTCATCCTGCACGCGGCATTGCTCCTTCAGACTTTCGTCCATTGAGGAAGATTCTTGACTGCAGCCACCCGTAGGTGTCTGGGCAGTTTCTCAGTCCCAGTGAGCCGGGCCACGCTCTCGCGCCCGGTAACCGTCATAGCCTTGGTGAGCCGTTACCTCACCAACTAGCTGATAGTGCATAGGCCTCTCCCGAGCCGCCGGAGCTTTCAATGAGACAACCGTAGTCATCTCATCAATATCGTGTATTAGCTTACGTTTCCATAAGTTGTTCACGAGCTCGGGGTGAGTTACCAATGTGTTACGCTCCCGTTTGCCACTAACTGAACTTCCGAAGAAAAACAATTCGTTCGACTTGCATGCCTTAGACATGCCGCCAGCGTTAATCCTGAGCCAGGATCAAACTCTCAGTAAAACCTTATTACCCGAAGGCAATAAGTTCAGCTGAAAAATAAGACGTTGCAATCACACAAAGGATAAGTGTGATGCTTCTAGGCTCCTTATATAGATTCGCTTAATTGTAATGATCACGACAAGTCACATTTTAAACCCACTGGAGTGTGACCCCCATGTGGGCTAAACCTGAAAGACTGATTTGTAACTTGTGGCGGCATTTTATATGAGGTAGAAAAACCTGTCAAGGGCTTTTGGGGAGAGAAATACCCAGTTTTTCCACAGCTTTCTGTGCGTTGACGAAACCGCGTTTTTTTCCTATCATTTATGTATTAGTTTCTCTACTTCTGGCATGCATCCATGCTTGCATAGGTCGACAGCTAAAGAGAGAGCTAACAATTTCAAGAACTGTAATAAATGAAAGAAACCGCTATGGCAGAAAAAGAATTCGACCAAGAATATGTTGAGTACGTAATCCGTGCAATCGTAAACCATCCAGAAGACGTTAGTACAGAACGTATCGTAGACGAACGCGGCGTTCTCATTACTCTTCACATCAATCAAGAGGACATGGGATACGTTATTGGTCGCCAAGGTCAAACGGCTCGTGCAGTACGCACACTTTTGAAAATCGTAGGAGCAAAGGCAAACGCCCGCGTAAACCTCAAGATCTATGAACCAGAAGGTTCACGCAGAGAGCACATGTCTACACGCCAAACAGAAATGGGTGCAGGCACGGAATCAAATATGGATACAACTTCTGTAGATGATCTCGGCATTTAAAAGAAAAATAAAAACCGTTTGCGCAAGCGAACGGTTTTTTGTTTTCCAGTTCAAAACAGCAATTTTATCCGCGAGTTGCAAGAGAAACCTCACCTTGACCATTTCTGGGGATTTGAGTAACATACCGATGCTTCAAGAAACATTGAGGGCGTGTAGCTCAGGTGGTTAGAGCGCGACACTGATAATGTCGAGGTCGGAGGTTCGAGTCCTCCCACGCCCACCAGTAAACTCTTTCTATTTATATGTAGTGAGTATTCACTTATACTTAAATAGGATTAGATCCGAAAAACCACAAACCCCTGCCGGGGTAGCTCAGTGGTAGAGCGAAGGACTGAAAATCCTTGCGTCGCCAGTTCAATCCTGGCCCTCGGCACCACATTCAATTCACCATCGGGGCGTAGCGCAGATGGTAGCGCGTCTGGTTTGGGACCAGAAGGTCGCAGGTTCGAGCCCTGTCGCCCCGACCACAAAAACCGTGATCCTTGGATCGCGGTTTTTGTATTGACCAAAGAGGTATGAATCATTATCGTACGTGCATATGCAATTCGCTTCACGCGCCGGAGAAAAACTTGAACATGCGATCAAAACATTTTCGATCAATGCAACAGGGAAAACCTGTGCGGATTTTGGTGCGTCAACCGGAGGCTTTGTTGATTGCTGGCTTCAGCACGATGCGGCAAAAGTATATGCTGTCGAAACCGGATACGGACTTCTTGATTGGAAACTCAGAAATGACCCGCGCGTCATCGTCATGGAAAGAACAAACGCCATGCATGTGGAACTTCCGGAGAAAATGGATTTCATTTCCATGGACACAAGTTGGACACGCATCGAAAACACCATCGGAAATGCCATGGCAAATTTGAAACCGGACGGTGAAATCATCGCTCTGATCAAACCACATTACGAGGCTTCACCAAGACAATTGCGCAAAGGAAAATTACCAGAAGAACATGTTCCGGAAGTTTTGGTGAATGTTCGAGAAACCTTATCGAAATTCAATATCGAAGTCCTTGGTGAAACCGAATCCCCGATCGTCGGAAGTAAGGGAGGAAACACCGAATGGCTGATGCATTTAAAAATAAAAAAATGAACCTGTTAAGGCTCAAGGAGAAGTCGCTTGAGATAATCGTGTGGGATTCTCAATATCTCAAACCGGCGAATGATGTTTTCCTCTGCAACCCCTTCCCCCCTCCATCGCTTTCGAATCTTCAAAAGATTCTCAAACATGTCGAAGGGAAAAATGATCCATGAATCTGTAACTCTTGCATACACGTCTGGCGGAAGGATAGAGGCTGGCTTTGAGAAAATGGCCGCGGTTGTGATTTTATCTGCACCAAGCTTGGTCAGATATTTTTTTGCCCGAGTGAACGTCATGCCTGTGTCTGAGACATCATCGACAAGAAGAATATGTTGACCATCGAGTCTTCCCCCGACGTCGAACAACATCTTTTCTTCTTTTTTCTGCTTGAGATCTTCGTAACTCGAAACAGTATAAGACGCGACTGGCAAGCTCAGAAAATCACTGAGAATTCGTGCGGGCACGAGTCCGCCGCGCGCAATCGCAATGACAAGATTCGGGTGCTCAGGGAGCTCTTTGATTTGTGATGCCATCATCATCAAATCACCTGTCACCTCTTCCCAGGTTGGGACAAGAAAACGCATTATTCACCTCGGTTGTCTAAGGAACGTGGGTTGAGTATGGCAAATTTTAAAAAAAGAATCAATAGTTTTAACTCAATAAAAAAACTCCGAACAAATCATTGTTTGGAGCAAGCTTGGTCTAAATACGAGTCGCGATCATGTACCACCGACTCTGCTCTGCGGACATCTGATGCGTCACCTGACAATTGGGATATCTGGGACATCCCCAAAATTTCATTTTTGTCCTGGAGTTTGTACGCGCAACGAACGGAATGTTGTGATTGGGACAACGCGGGGTTGTCTCTTCCAACTTTTTGATGGCATGCAACTTTTCAGAAGCCGCCGCTGTCTCAAGAACCGGTTTTCCGTCTGTCTCTCTTTGATACTCTTCCTCAGAGATTTCCATCACACTTCCCAGCGTCACATCCCTCGCAGGACGAAACGGATTGAAATTCTGGTAAAGCGAAACGGAAAGTCGAACGAATTTCCCATTCTGTTTCGCAACAACGGTTTCATCCGTTTTCTCATTTTCATATCCGCGACGCTCTTCCTCGTGCGAATATTGAATGACAACGATGTCTGAAAAACCAAGCCTCAGATAATCCAAAATGAACTCACTCCACGTACCTGCCATGATGCCTCCTGTCTGATGTGGCGCGATGATCGTGCACGATTTGTGACGTTTTGTCAATGGTAAAAACCTGTCTTCTCCAACCAAATGAGATGACAAGCATGGGTACGAAAAAAACAAAAACACTCTTCCGAAGAAGAGTGTTTTTGTTGGAGCGGGTAGCGGGAATCGAACCCGCATCATCAGTTTGGAAAACTGAGATAATAACCACTATACGATACCCGCCTGATGTGACGATATATTATAAGATCTGCCGATTCTTGGCAAGAGTCCTAGAATCTACGTCCTACAGCTGTAAGAGCGATCGCAAGGGCGTCTGCGGCGTCGTCTGGGCGTGGAATCTGTTTCAAACCGAGCAGATGCTGAACCATTTTTTGCATCCCCTGTTTTGTGGCTTTTCCATCCCCTGTTGTGGTCTTTTTAATTTGTGCGGGGGTAAACTCGACAATTGGAACACCTTGCTCAGCGCAGAGCAATCGAACCACTCCACGAACCTCAGAAACATGCATGGCAGTTGTAGAACTCTTTCCAAAAAAGAGTTTTTCGATTCCAATCAAGTCTGGTTTGTGTTCTTTCAGGATTGCACGAATATCTTCTGCGATCTGAACGAGTCGTTCATCGAACGTATCCGTCGACTTTGTTGTAATCACACCATAGTCGATGAGTCGCGCCGCCATACCCTCCACACGAATCAACCCAAAACCCATGCGGCCGAAGCCGGGGTCAATGCCGAGAATTGTTTGAGGATGTTGGGGCATAAATATTATGTCATTGCGAGGAGGAGTCATCGACGACGAAGCAATCTTTTCGTCTCGAGAGAGATCTCTCCTTCGTCGAGATGACGCAGGGAAAGATTGCTTCGTCGTCGAACTCCTCGCAATGACAAGAGTTCATTTCACATTCGTATACACCACATCCACATCTTCCAACTCATCTAAAATATCCATGAGCTTATCGAATGCTTTTTGGGTTTCAGGATCATTGATCGTCATGAGTTCCTTTGCGCGAAATTCTATTTCTGCGCCATCGACTTTTAATTTCAGTCCTTCAATCGCATCTAATACTTTTTTCAATTGATCTGGCGGACAGATCACTTGCATCACACCATCTTCTTCTTTGATATCTTCTGCGCCTGCATCAATCACCGCAAGCTCAAATGTATCATGATCATCAATGATGCTTGCATCCGCAATTGTGAGCACGCCTTTTTTCTCAAACATCCACATCACACTTCCAAGGTTTCCCATGATCCCTTCATGCTTATTCACCGCTGTACGAATTTCACAAATAGATCTGTTGCGATTGTCTGTTAGGGACTTGATAATCAAAGCTGTTCCCCCAGGACCGAAACCTTCATAGATGATTTCTTCAATCGCCCCTGCGCCTTCTGCACCTGTTCCGCGCTTAATCGCTCGATCAATATTATCCTTTGGAAGGTTCACGGCCTTTGCCTGATCAATCGCCACACGCAATTGAAAATTAAATGACGGATCTCCCCCACCGTCCCGTGCAGCAACGGTTATCAGCTTTGCAAGTTTCGCAAACTGAGAAGAACGCACACTGTCAGCTGCGCCTTTTTTCTTGGCAATCGTATGCCATTTGGAGTGTCCAGACATAGGGGAAAAGTGATAAAGTCAAAGAGTCAAAAAGTGAAGGAAAAATGCTTTTTTATTAAAAACCCATCATTGACTTAATCACTCCATGACTTTGATTTGTACCCGAAGTCTACCAAACAACCAATCCTTCGCCAAGGCTACGGAGGTTGATTTATCAGAGGAACAAAATCATAAAACCACCCGTGAAGGGTGGTTTTATGAATCTATTCTGCAGCAGCAATCTCTGCTTTTGCCGCAGCGACTTCAATCGCACGGTTCTCTTCAAAGGCTTTTTTAATTTCCTCATCAAGAACATCTTCTTTATCTTCTACAACATCATCTTCATAGACGGGCATATCGCCAATGAGCTCTTTGCCCATGTCTTTGAATCCAGTTCCGGCCGGAATCAAACGTCCGATGATCACGTTTTCTTTCAATCCTTGGAGGTTATCAACCTTTCCTGTTACAGCGGCGTTAATGAGAACACGAGCTGTTTCTTGGAAGGAGGCAGATGAAAGCCATGAATCTGTTGAAAGAGAAATCTTGGTGATTCCGAGGAAGAGTAGTTCACATGAAGCTTCTACTCCACCCTTTTTTACAGAATCGGCTGCATCAAGATATGTAGCCTTTTCAATAATTTCTCCTGGCAACAAATCTGTATCTCCTGTGTCCACGACGCGAACACGTGAGAACATTTGGCGGATGATGATTTCAATATGTTTGTTGTTGAGCTTCTGTCCTTGAGATGCATAGATGAACTGGATCTCTTTTGAGAGATATTTTTGCACAGCGTTTTGTCCTTTTGTTTTGAACAACACTTGCAAGTCCAGGTTTCCATCTGTAAGCGCATCTCCTGCTTGAACCTCATCTCCGTCTTTTACATAGAGAGAGAATCCAGGCGGGATGATGTACTCGCGGACTTTTTCTGCTTCAAACGTCACCATGGCAATTCCTGCCTTCTCTGACTTCACAACTCCGTCTGCGGGAGACGCAAGTTCTGTTCCGTCAGATTTTGTGGCAATCAATTGTCCTTTCTTTACTTTCGCTCCATCTTTTACAACCATCTTTCCAGCCTTTCCGAAAATAACGGCTTCTTCTTCAAGACCTTGATAGGCGATCTTTACAGTCTTTTGACCTGGACGCATGTCCACAATCTGTTTTCCGGTTCCTGCTTGAACGATTTCACGTGACGCTGTGTCAACAGAAACTTTTCCAGCCACTTCAGACATGATCGCTTTTTGTTTTGGATTACGTGCTTCAAACAATTCTTCCACACGTGGCAATCCTTGCGTAATGTCTTTTCCTGCGACTCCTCCGGTGTGGAAGGTACGCATGGTGAGCTGTGTTCCAGGTTCTCCGATAGACTGTGCAGCCATGATTCCAACCGATGTTCCAAGTTTAACAAGTTTGTTGTACGCAAGATCATATCCGTAACACTTCTGACAAACTCCACGACGAAGTTTACAGGTCATAACAGAACGAATGTGCACTTCTTCCAATTCTTGTTTTGTTTCTTCAATATCACGAACGTGTTGTTCTGTAATGAGTTCCCCAGCAGACACAATCACTTTGCGTCCGCCTGGTTTTACAATGTCAGAAAGCGTCACGCGTCCCAAGATACGAATAATGAGAGGCTCACCGATTTCATCGGATTCCTTTTTCGTAAGATGAACTCCTTGGTCGTCTCCACAATCTTCTTCACGCACAGAAACATCTTGCGCAACGTCTACGAGACGACGTGTGAGATAACCAGCGTTTGCTGTACGCAAAGCAGTATCTGTCAAACCTTTTCGCACACCGTGAGAAGAGATAAAGAACTCGAGCACATCATATCCATCCTTATAAGAAGATGTAACAGGAAGTTCGATAATATCTCCGGACGGGTTAGACACAAGTCCCTTCATACCAACCGTCTGTGTCATCTGACCCCATGTTCCACGAGCACCAGATTCGATCATGGTGTAAGCAGGGTTGTTTTTTGGCAAAGCCTTTTTAGAAGCTTCTGCAATGATATCTTTGATTTCATTCCAGATCTTGATGATCTGTGAGTGACGCTCAGAACCAGTCAAAAGTCCTTGTGCAAAGTATTCTTCTGTTTCACGCACACGACGTTCTCCTTCTGCGATCACTTCTTTTTTGTTCTCAATGGTAGGAAGGTTAGACATTCCCCATGAGTATCCAGCCTTTGTTGAATATTGGAATCCGATTTCTTTCAAACGATCCAAAAAGGCTGCGGTCTTTTCTGAACCATGAAGCTCCAAGTAGTACTTAACGATCGCAGACAATTCTTTCTTTCCCATGGTGGAGTTCTGAAAAGGAACTTCCTTTGGAAATTGCATGTTCACGATGATACGTCCTGGAGTTGTGATCATGACATCTCCTGTTTTCAAACGGGCGACGATCCAATCACGCAGACCTAATTTTTCTGTTTTCACGGCGTACTGAACATCAGACTCATTTGCAAATGTTTGGAGACCTGTCTTTTCTTTTGGCATGTCATCCAATGTCATGGTGAGGTAATAGATTCCCCAAGCAATATCTTTTCCTGGAGTTGCCACTGGTCCACCATGAGCAGGTTTGAGCAAGTTCTTTGTTGCAAGCATGAGCTCACGAGCTTCTGCTCGTGCTTCTTCTGTAAGCGGAACGTGCACAGCCATCTGGTCACCATCGAAGTCGGCGTTATACGCGTCACAAACGAGTGGGTGAATTTGGATCGCTTTTCCTTCAATCAAGGTTGGGCGGAATGCCTGAATACCAAGACGGTGAAGGGTTGGAGCGCGGTTCAAAAGCACGAATGCGTCTTTTGTAACCTCTTCCAAGATATCCCATGTTTCTGGACGATCAGACTCAATAAAACGGTTCGCACTACGGATGTTGTGAACGTACTCACGCTCAATCAACTTTGAGATGATAAACGGTTTAAAGAGTTCAAGTGCCATCTTTTTTGGAATACCACATTGGTCCAATTTCAAGTGAGGTCCAACCACGATTACGGAACGTCCAGAATAATCGATACGCTTTCCGAGCAAGTTCTGACGGAAGCGTCCTTGCTTTCCTTTCAACTGGTCAGCAAGAGATTTGAGTTGGCGCTTCTTTCCGGTTGCGGCAATCACGGTTTTACTGTGACGTGCAGAGTTGTCGATCAAAGAGTCGACGGCTTCTTGTAACATGCGCTTTTCGTTTCTTGAAATAACATCCGGAGCATTGAGCTCATACAAACGACGCAAACGGTTGTTACGGTTGATCACGCGACGATACAAATCGTTCAAATCAGATGTGGCAAATCTTCCTCCATCAAGCGGAACCATTGGGCGCAAATCTGGTGGAATAATTGGAACGGCTGCAAGCACCATCCATTCTGGTTTGATGCCGTTCATGTGAAGAGACTTCAGAAGTTTTAATCGGCGGAGCACACGATCACGTTTTGTGCGTGTCGCACTTACCAATTCTTCCTCAAGCTTTTTCATGGTCTCTTCTACATTGATCCGCTTCAACATTCCTTTCACGGCTTCTGCTCCGATTCCCGCTTCAAAGATGTGTCCGTATTTCAATGACCACTCATGATACGTTTGCTCTGAAATAATTTTCATGACCTCCATGTCTTTCAAATCTTGTGTGACTTGTTCAAAGTCTTCATCCAGTTCAAGTGTTTTCTGATCACGGATTTCTTCCAAGTGTTTCAGTTCTGCTTTGATTTTCTTTTCGTCCCCTTGGAATTTTTCTTCCAAGCGTCCGACATCACGCTTAAATTCTCCTTCGATCATTTTTTGTTTGCTCTTCAATTCTTGTTTCACTTGTTCTTCTGTTTGATCTTTTGCTTCTTGGTTAATATCCGTAATCAAGAAACTGGCAAAGTAAATAACTTTTTCCAAGTTCTGAACGGACAAATCAAGCACCGCTCCAATCTTTGAAGGAACACCGCGCAAGAACCAAATGTGTGTAATTGGACATGCAAGTTCAATGTGTCCCATACGTTCACGGCGAACAATGGAATGTGTTACTTCAACACCACATTTGTCACAAACAATTCCTTTATAACGAATCTTTTTATACTTTCCACAATAACACTCCCAATCTTTTGAAGGTCCAAAAATTTCTTCTGCGAAGAGTCCAGATTTTTCTGGTTTTTGTGTTCTATAGTTGATGGTTTCTGGCTTTGAAACTTCTCCATAAGACCAAGAACGGATCGCTTCCGGGGAAGCAAGGCGAAGGCGAATGGAGTCGAAGTCTGTAGACTTCAGAGCATCTTGTTTTTTGAACATATGTATAGAGAATCATGAATCATGGAGTATGAATAATGAATTATGGAGTTAAATAC
>CAIKXH010000060.1 GCA_903831335.1 Candidatus Uhrbacteria bacterium
ATGTTCCTGTTGGCGCATGTACATGAAACTTTTCACTTCGTACATAACGTTTTCCATATTTTGGATGCACGAGCGTTCGATCAACACGAACCACAATCGTTTTATCCATTTTGTTGGATTCAACAATTCCTGTAAATGTTCGTCGAATTGTGCGTTTCTGAGTATTCATACGTTATGTATTCTTTTGAGATTCTTGTATCAATGTGCGTGAACGAGCAATTTGTTTCTTCAACAAACGAATTTCGCGCACATTTTTAATTTGATTTGAAGACAATTTAAACTCGAGAGATTTTAGCTTTTCCCCTGCATCTTGAATATCATGCAAAAGCGCGTCTGGAGTTTTTTGTCGAAGTGTTTTTGCATCCATACAGGTTAGGCAATTTCGCGTGAAATAATTTTGGTTTTCAATGGAAGTTTATATGCAGCAAGCGCAAGTGCGTGTCGTGCAAGTTCCTCAGAAATACCACCCATTTCAAACAGGACTGTTCCAGGACGAATGACCACAACATAGTGATCAACAGCTCCCTTTCCTTTTCCCATTGGCATTTCAGAACCCTTTGAGGTTACTGGCTTATCTGGGAAAATACGGATCCAGATTTTTCCTCCACGCTTGATCGCACGTGTCATTGCACGACGTGCAGCCTCAATCTGTCGTGAGGTCACCCATGCTTCAGATGTTGCTTTGATCGCATAATCACCAAACGCAATCGTTGTCATGCGTGTTGCAAGACGCTTTCCGCGTCCGCGACCTTTGTGGGATTTACGATGTTTGACTTTTTTCGGCATTAACATAAACGTGGATGATCTTTTTCAAACTTATTTGGTTTTTTCTTCAAATACTTCACCTCGATTGATCCAGACCTTGATTCCGATCGCACCCCAAATGGTTCGGGCTGTTACAGAAGCATAATCAATATCTGCTCTGAGTGTATGTAGTGGGATTTTTCCTTGCGCGAGCATTTCGCGTCGGGCAATTTCAGATCCATTCAATCTTCCACTTACAGCCACCTTAACTCCTTGTGCACCAGCTTTCATCACACGTTCAATGGTTCCTTTCATTGTGCGACGAAATGGCATACGTTTTTCAATGTCCATAGCGATCTGTTGACCAACTACGTTTGCTGAAAAAGATGCATTTTGAACCTCTTTCACATTGATTGCCATTTTTACACGCTTTCCTGGGAAGAATTTCTTTTTCAACTTTTGAGAAAGCTCTTCAATCCCTGTTCCGCCACGACCGATAATAATTCCCGGCTTTGCAGAATGAATCGTGATTTTGATGTCTTGGCGTGTGCGCTCGATTTCTACTTTATCGACCAACGCATCTTTCAGCGTTTTCATAAGAAACACGCGAATCTTTACGTCTTCTTGTAAAAGCACAACGTAATTCTTTGTGTCCGCGAACCAAATACTGTCCCACCTGCGTGTGACTCCGATTCGGAATGCTTTTGGATGTACCTTATGTCCCATAGGAGTGATTATTCAGTCTTAGAGGTTACAGCTTTTTTGGTTGTTCGTTTCTTTGTTGCTGGTTTCTTTTCCTCTTTTGCTTCTGCCTTCTTTTCAACCTTTTGTTCTACCTCTTCAAGCACAATTGAAATGTGTGAAGAGCGCTTTCTGATAGGCATTGCGCGTCCATGTGCGCGTGGCTGCCAACGATCCAAAATCGGACCTTCGTCTGCCGTAATAGACACAATTTTCAAATCATCTTTATTCAATTGAAAATTGTTTACCGCATTCGCGATTGCTGAATTCAAAAGTTTCAGCACCGGTTCAGCGGCAGCCTTGTTGGCAAATCGGAGTTGTGTTTGAGCTTTTTCAACACGTGCACCGCGGATGAGGTCAATCACGAGACGGACCTTACGAGGTGACATTCGAATAAAGCGTGCGTGGGCTTTCACTTGCATACATGTTTAATCAACTATTTTTTTCCAGCTGGTTTCTTTGGGGCTGCTTTTGGAGCTGCTTTTGGAGCAGAAGCACTAGCCTCTGTTTCCTTTTGGAGCTTTCCACCGTGGCGGACAAACTTGCGAGTTGCTGAAAATTCACCAAGCTTGTGACCAACCATGTTTTCAACCACACGAACCTTGATAAAGTCCTTTCCGTTATGCACCGCAAAAATGAAACCGATCATTTCAGGTGTAATCGTTGAGGATCGTGCCCATGTTTTGATTGGTGTCTGATCTCCTACTTTCAACTTACCGATCTTTTTGATCAGTTTTGGGTGAACGTAAGGACCTTTTTTAAGACTGCGTGACATAGGTTACTTTCCGCCGACGAATCGGCCCTTCTTACGACGTTGAATGATTAATTTATCTGATGCTTTTTTACGACGTGTTTTGACACCGAGCGCAGGCTTTCCAGAAGGTGTCTTTGGGTGTTTCAAACCAATTGAGTTTCTCGCTTCTCCTCCTCCGTGAGGGTGATCCACTGGGTTCATAGCTTTTCCACGAACACTTGGACGAATTCCACGATGACGCATTCTTCCTGCTTTTCCCCATCGGATCAATCGTCTATCAGGGTTTGATGTCTGACCAATCGTTGCCATACACTGTTTAAACACCATTCGGATTTCTCCAGAAGGAAGTTTAATAGTGGCATAAGGACCTTCTACAGCCATGAGCTGTGCTGTTGCACCCGCTCCGCGCACAAGCTGTGCACCCTTTCCTGCTTGAAGTTCTATGTCATATACCTGAATTCCTACAGGAATATGTTCGAGAGAAAAACGATTTCCTGTTTGGATTTCGCCTTTTTCTTTTGAAGAAACAACAGAATCACCAACTTTTAAACCGATAGGAGCTACGATGTAGCGTTTTTCTCCATCTTTGTAGAAGAGAAGAGCGATACGAGCACC